>CAMATR010000109.1 GCA_945861175.1 Chitinophaga pinensis
TAAACAAAATCAAGGGGCTAATAATTGGTGGAATGACGGACCTCGAGGATACTACAACACCTTTTGGCATGTCGGTCGAAGAAATTGTTTTAGCACATTTCCAATACCAAAAAATTCCGATAGCTTTCGATTTTCCCGCAGGGCACATAAGTGACAACCGCGCATTGCTTCTGGGTAAAGAGGTAGTTTTAAAAGTCGAAGGAGTAAATTCATTCTTGAATTACCTATAAAACAACAAATCTTTTTAGAATCCTCGTCTCGCCGTTACTGATAGAACACAAATAATTGCCTTCTGGTAAGTCTGTAATGGCCACCTTTTCTTCATTCCCTATTACCCAAGTTCCAACATATATGCCAGATAAGCTGTAAACTGTCACACTCGACCCTTCTTTTCCTTTCACGAAGAAATTTCCATCAGAAGGATTTGGATATATCTCCACCGCTAAAACGCTTGTTGCAACTAGCTCCGAAACCTTGTTAATCTCATTTGATTTGTTGTCATCTGATTTGCCATTTAAATGTTCGTTTTCTTGCGCGTTTGCAGAAACCCACACCAATAGAACTATGACTGTTAAAACTGCTTTCATATCCATTTTTTGCTATTAAAACTGTGTTTATTAGGTTATGTAACACAATGCTTAAAAACTACATTATCTAAAATCAGTCTAAATAAGAACCTTTTCCTTAAAATTCTGTTCTATCTATTACTTTTGCGTAAGATTATTAAAGAAGAATTATGAGTAAATCTGCTATTTTATCATCTTCCATTGCAAAAAAATACTGGATGGCCATTACTGGTTTATTCCTATGTCTTTTCTTAGTTGGTCACTTGTTAGGAAATTTGCAATTAATATTTAAAACAGGGGAAGAAGGTCGCCGCGCTTTTAATGAATATGCGTACTTCATGACGCACAATATTTTTATCAAAGTGCTTTCTTATGCCACCTACATTTCCATTCTTTTCCATTCGGCAGATGGCTTAATGCTTGCAATACAAAATAAAAAGGCTCGCCCTGTAAATTATGTTTACAACAACCCTTCTGCAAACTCTTCTGCAGCATCAAGAAAGATGGCTGTACTTGGCAGTGCGATTTTAATTTTCATTGTCCTTCACATGGCTAACTTTTGGTGGAAAATGAAGTATTCTTCTGATCCGATGCCAATTCATACTTATGTTGTGAGTTCAACTGATCAAACAGGACAGCCTAAAACGGATACATTATACTACACCCACACACCGAGCTTACAACCAATTCCAACGAATCCGATGATTGTTGTAAAAAACGGAACGGAGCTTTATTTTAAAGATGTGAATGTAAAAGTTGGCGACGCCTATAAAGACTTACATAAAATAGTTATGGCGTTTTTTGGCAAAAGCGTAAATGGCGCTCCGACAAACGAATACGCTTTGTTCGCGGTCATTCTTTATGTGCTCGCAATGGCTGTATTATCTTTCCACCTGATTCATGGGTTTTCCTCAGCCTTTCAAACACTTGGCTTGAACCATAAAAAGTACACCCCAAGCATTCAAGTTTTTGGTAAAATTTTCGCCATTATAGTGCCGGCTGGATTTGCGATTATCCCAGTACTTATTTTCCTTAGTAGATAGCATTAAACTATTTGATTATGTCAAAATTAGACTCTAAAATACCTGATGGTCACATTTCTCAGAAATGGGCAGACTATAAAAATCATTTAAAGCTTGTAGCACCAAATAACCGTCCTAAAATTGACATTATTGTGGTTGGCACAGGCCTTGCTGGGTCGTCAGCAGCAGCATCACTAGGTGAAATGGGATACAATGTCAAAGCCTTTTGTTTCCAAGACTCACCCCGTCGAGCCCATTCCATTGCTGCTCAAGGCGGCATAAATGCAGCTAAAAATTACCAAAATGACGGTGATTCTGTTTACCGTTTATTTTATGATACCATCAAAGGAGGAGACTACAGAGCGCGAGAAGCAAACGTGCACCGTCTTGCAGAAGTTTCAGGAAACATCATTGATCAGTGTGTTGCACAAGGGGTTCCTTTTGCACGTGAATATGGTGGCTTGCTGGATAACCGTTCGTTCGGTGGAACGCAGGTTCAGAGAACTTTTTATGCAGCGGGACAAACAGGTCAGCAATTATTACTAGGTGCATATTCAGCTCTTTCCCGTCAAATAGGTTTGGGACGAGTCGAAATGTTTAATCGCCATGAAATGCTAGAAATAGTTAAAGTAGATGGAAAGGCCCGTGGAATTATAGCCCGCAATTTGGTCACTGGCGAACTAGAAAGGCATTCCGCTCATGCGGTAATCATTGCATCTGGAGGCTATGGAAATGTTTATTTCTTGTCCACAAATGCTATGGGTAGCAACGTCAGTGCTGCTTGGAAGATTCACAAACAAGGTGCGCTTTTTGCAAACCCTTGTTTCGTACAGATACACCCAACGTGCATTCCTGTTCATGGAGCCAATCAATCAAAACTAACCTTGATGTCTGAATCTTTGCGTAACTCAGGAAGAATATGGGTGCCAAAGAAAAAAGAAGACGCTGCAGCAATCCGTGAAGGCAACTTAAAACCAAAACAAATCGCAGAAGACGATAGAGATTATTTCTTAGAAAGAAGATATCCAGCATTCGGAAACCTTGTTCCTCGAGACGTCGCCTCCAGAGCGGCAAAAGAACGTTGTGATGCAGGTTTTGGAATTGAAGCTAACGATACAAATGAGGGTGTCTATCTAGATTTCTCTTCTGAAATTCGTAGCAAAGGAAAACAAACGGCTTTTGCCCAAGGAGATCAAAGCCCTTCCGATGAAAAAATTCTTGAATTAGGGAAAAAATGGGTGGAAGAAAAATACGGTAACCTTTTCAAAATGTATGAAAAGATTACTGCCGAAAACCCATACGAAACACCCATGAAAATTTATCCCGCCGTTCATTATACAATGGGGGGTGTTTGGGTTGATTACAACTTGCAGTCCACAATCCCGGGGTGTTTTGTAGCTGGTGAAGCAAACTTTTCTGATCACGGAGCAAATAGGCTCGGTGCCTCTGCATTAATGCAAGGATTAGCGGATGGTTATTTCGTTTTACCATATACAGTTTCAGATTATTTAGCTGATGAAATCAGAACAGGGAAAATACCGACAAATACTGCCGACTTTGATGACGCAGAGAATAGAGTTCGAGATACTATCAACAAGTTTTTAAATAATAACGGAATTAAATCGGTTGACCACTTCCACAAACGTTTAGGATTAATTATTTGGAATAAAGTGGGTATGAGTCGCAGTGAAAAAGGCCTTACCGCAGCTTTAGAAGAAATTGCTCAATTAAAAGAAGAGTTTTATAAAGATGTTTTTGTCCCGGGCAGCTCTGATGAGTTAAATCCAGAGTTAGAAAAAGCTCTTCGCGTGGCAGATTTAATCGATTTAGGGCATTTAATGGCTTTAGACGCCTTGCAACGAAACGAATCCTGCGGAGGGCATTTCAGGGAAGAATACCAAGATGCTGAGGGCGAAACTCTTCGAGATGACGAAAAATTTAACTTTGTTGGTGCATGGGAATACCAAGGACACGACATAACTAAAGAAATTCTGCACGAAGAAAAACTAAAATATGATTTCATTAAAATCGCAGCAAGAAACTATAAGTAATAACTGATTACTAATTAGAAATTAAACGATATGGCATCAAAATTTATCAATATCAGCTTAAAAGTATGGCGTCAAAAAAACGCTAACGCAAAAGGAGCAATCGAAACCTATAAACTGGACAATGTTTCAACTGATAGTTCATTCCTTGAAATGATGGATCAATTGAACGAGCAATTGATTAATGAGCGAAAAGAACCAGTTGCTTTCGATCATGATTGCCGTGAAGGTATATGTGGAAGCTGCTCAATGTATATTAATGGCCGCGCACACGGACCCGAAACAGGTACGACAACGTGTCAATTGCATATGCGCTCTTTTAATGACGGTGATACTGTTTACGTTGAGCCTTGGAGAGCAAAAGCTTTTCCAGTAATCAAAGATCTTGTTGTTGACAGAAGTGCATTTGATCGCATTCAACAGGCGGGAGGATTCGTGTCTGTTAACACATCAGGTAGAACAATGGATGCCAATGCGACTCCTATTCCGAAAGACGATGCTGACAAAGCTTTTGAAGCGGCAGCATGTATCGGTTGCGGTGCTTGCGTTGCAACATGCAAAAACAGCTCTGCCATGTTGTTTGTTGGGGCAAAAGTGTCTCAGTACGCTCTATTGCCACAAGGTAAAGTAGAGGCGAAAGACCGCGTTTTAAACATGGTGCGCCAAATGGATGAAGAAGGATTCGGAAATTGCACGAATACCGGTGCTTGTGAAGTGGAATGTCCGAAAGGGATTTCATTGGAAAACATAGCTCGTATGAACAGAGAATTCTTGAAAGCAGCACTTTCCGCAGAATAAGAAAAAGTTACATTTCATTAGAAGGCGCCTACAGTTTAATAGGCGCCTTTTTAATTTTCCAACGAAAAGTGATATTTTTTCGTTCAACTATTTGATTCACTTTTAATAAAGTATTAATTTTAACCTCATTAAAAATTTACAACATGAAGAAAACTTTACTATTTATCGCGGCAATCGTGAGTGGCTTTGCAGCCTATTCACAATCTGTCGTTTTAGGGATTTCCCCTGCTGCCATTGAAGGCAGTTAT
This sequence comes from Chitinophaga pinensis, assembly GCA_945861175.1. Lineage (GTDB taxonomy): Bacteria > Bacteroidota > Bacteroidia > Flavobacteriales_D > Crocinitomicaceae > M0103. Next base: position 4,683 of record CAMATR010000109.1, read on the forward strand.
GACCACACTTGGGCGGATCCAGCGGGCGGTTGGGCTACACCAGACTTCAACATTCCTAACACTTTTGTACAAGGGGAATTAATGTTGGTAGAAGACGGTTCTGCTGGAACAAATCCTCAAGGACATCCAATTTCACAAGAGGGATGTAATCCTTTAACCAATGATTTAACGGGTAAAATTGCTGTTATTTATCGTAACACTTGTAATTTCAGTGTGAAAGCGTTCAATGCTCAAACTGCTGGAGCAATTGGTGTAATTATTGTCAACAGAGACCCTGAAGTGATTGCAATGGGCGCTGGAACGGATGGAGCAAACGTAACGATTCCTACGGTTATGTTAACTGCCTTAGACGGTGCTGCTTTAGTTAATGAAATGGCAAACGGCGCAGTTGTTGTCTTTATTGGTAACAAAGTTGGTCAATTTGCAAACGATGCTGCTATCTATTCTGATGGAGCAATGATTTCTAAGTCAACTGGTGTTCTTTCTCAATTGGCACAAAATGGCTCTGAATTTGGTTTCGATATCGGCGTTCAATTGTTCAATGACGGTGCAGCTGCTCAAAACAACATAACTGTAAATGCGAAGGTAACAAATCCTGCAGGTACTGAGGTTTATAACAACACCATTACAGTTGCATCATTAGCTGCTGCTGACAGTGTTTATCTTTATCCAGGTGAAACGCAGTCTTTCCCAGCTTTTTCTCTAACTAGCTATCCTGCTGGGCGTTATACATTGACTTACACTGTAGGCTTAGAGGTGAATGATGAATTCCCAACGGACAACGTAATTACTTCAGACTTCGTAGTAAATGATTCATTGTTCTCATACAGTGCGCTTAATTCAGTAAACAACCTTCCTGCTGGAACGGGTGGATACCAGCCTGGAACTTTCAATGCTAGTTATTCAATATGTAATGTGATTTCAGATGCTAACGCAAGCCGCATTGGAGCTGAAGGGATCTACTTTGCACTTGTCACAAACGCTGCAGATAGTATCGATCTTACAGGTGAGGAAATTGCTTTGAACCTTTATGAGTGGAGTGATGTATTTGTAGATTTAAACGACCCAGCCGTTGCGTTTGATAATCTTACACCTATCGCGTTTGGATATTATTATTACCCTTCAAACCTTGCCGACAGCATGGTATATGGTGCCTTTACTGAGCCAGTGGCCTTAGAAGATGGAAAAAGATACTTGGCCTGTGCACAGACGGTAAACTTACTTGTTTACTTCCGTTATGACACAGATATCGATTATACAACAAACGTAAACAACTATTTACAACCGTTGTTCCCAGTTGACGCAGATGGAACTTATTCTGCAGGTGGTTTTGGATCTGACAATGCTCCAGCAATGGCTATAAAAGTTTTCAACGCTGCTGAATTAGGTGTTTCTGAAGCGACAATGATTGAAGGAGTAGCTTACCCTAACCCAGCGGTTGATAACGTAACAGTTTCAATGGAAGCAGAAGGTAATGCTAACATCACAATGACAGATGTGGCTGGAAGAGTTGTTCTTTCAAAAGCAGCTAACCTTGTTAATGGAAAAACACATCTAAACATCGCTGCATTGAATGCTGGTGTTTATATTGTTAACGTTGTTCTTGAGACCGGTAAAACCGCTCAATTCAATGTTGTGAAGAAATAATTGAACTGCATATAACAAAAAAAGGCTGCTCATATGAGCAGCCTTTT
>CAMATR010000110.1 GCA_945861175.1 Chitinophaga pinensis
CTCGCAAATCCTCTGAAATCAAGTGCTCCCCTGTAGCTCTTTCGAAAGTATCTGCCATCGTCAATAACGTCTGATGGAAAAATTGTTTCATTTCTTCTACTGACATGTCTTTCGTCCATAAATCTATTTTCATAGTATTATTGTTTTCAGCATCCCATAAAGAAAGTAACATCGCTTTAGCCTGAGCCTCTTCAATATTTCCATCCTGCGCAGACCAGCGCATAGCAAGTGGTAAATTGTTTTCATTTAACCCTACCTTGACCATTATTTCTGATGTTTTCACAATTTTGTCTTCCATCTTCAATCAATTTCGTATTCCACTAAAATATCGGAATAACTTGTTTTTAAAAGCTCGTCTAATGTCACATTATTAATCTCCATATATTTTAAGATAATTCTATATCCTAGAAATTGCCCCAAGCGATCAGGCCCCTTATCATCTCCCGTATTGACAGGCAGTCCAGGAGTAAAAGGCCCTTCACCCAATAAGTTTTTTGAATTCAATTCATCAATTTTGAACAACATTTTTTCGTCTACAAGATATTTCCAGAAAGCATATTCATTTTCTAATGCCCAATCATACTCTTTTTCAGAGTAACGCAAAACAAAGGAAGGATCCTTATCAGGAAAAGCCGCTTGTATAAAATATAAAACCTTTCCCCAACGAATTATTTTTTCTGCAAGATTACCATCGGCTTCTTCTGCAAGATGAGTGGACACCCAGGATGCTATTACATCACGTGAAATAAATCTTGCGTTCATTGCTTTTTTTTCCCACTCAGGAAATGATTGATACGACAACTGTTTTACCACATCATTTTCAGCTCCAAGATACCTTTCCAGACCAACTCCGATCTGAAGCTCAGTACTATACACACTGGAAGTAAACAATGAGTTCATGAAAACCACTCTCTCTGGCATTTTCATTTCGGGGAAATGAACTTTTAAATGCTTGAATCCACTATCGATGTCATCTATCTCTTTATTCAATTTTGAGAAGCGTTCACCAATTCTTTTTTCCAATTTTTGGACATAAGGATCAGTCATGAACAAGCCCATACCTTCAATTAAAGCTGAATCCGAATTATTAGGTAATTTGATGCAATAGCCTATTTCGTATGCATAGATATCCCCCAACTCATCGATGCATCTTTTGTTTAATGCAGCAAGATCATTTGGAGCAGTATGAACTAAAAGAGAATCGAGGTTGGTGTATACAATTCCTGTTTTTTGATTACTTATATCCACCTTAAGTGGATCATTACTGCAAGAGGTTATAAAACCAATTAACAAGAGTAATCCTAATATGCTTTTATCACTCATTTTTATTCGCTAATATTGCATGTCAAAAGTAATCAAATACTAACGTTTAGATTAACATTAATTTATTGAGTTAACGAAATCATAAATGAAAAATATTCCTTTTACTCTTCTTTGTATTGTCTTCGCACATTGTCTTTTATCTCAAGAGGCAGCATCTAAAAAAGTGCAGGCAGGTTTAATAGTCGGAAGTGGACTAAATTTTCAAGAGATGAAAACTGATTATTTCAGTTCTGGAGGCCCTGGATCGGACCTCTCATTGGGGATGAATTTTAACTTTAATTTTTCAGAAACAATTGGATTTTGTACTGGTTTAGAGTTTGATTTCAGCAATACAAAATATGAAGCAAACAACGCACTATTTTACAGATTTACAGACAAGGAAATCATCCGTAAAGAAGATTATGAAGGATCAAAAAACTACGGTGTACTTCAATTAGAATCAAGAAAAGATAAATCGATTTATTTGAGTGTACCTACCATGCTTTTATTTCGAACAAAATTCATCGGTTATTTTCGTTATTTCGGGAAATTTGGGCTAAGAAATAGTATCCTTCTGAAAACTGAAAGCTTCGATATAGGGAATGAATACGTAACAGGATCTTTATTAGACAATCCACAACTTAATGTAAATAAAGAAAATATGACGACCAAAAGTAACATGTTTTTTTACAAAGGTGCAATTGGAATAGCTGGAGGAGTGGAGTGGAACTTCTCAGGAAGCACTTCACTGGTTGGAGAATTGGGTTATTATTATGGCATAACACCTCTCTATTGGGAAAGGTCGGCTGACTCGGATAAGCTTTCGTTATATCAAAGTGGAAACAATAATGGTACGGGAAATGATTCATATACGCCAATCAAGGCAAGACAGAGTCAGATAATGATGAAAGTTTCAATTCTATTCTAAAATATATAGTTACCTATATTGAATCCGATTTCAAATCATATCGTTTCTTGGCTGAATAATTATTGCACCGCAGCGAAAATGGGAGGTTTCGTTGTTGGCATTTCAGGGGGAATTGATTCAGCCGTGACTTCTGTACTTTGTGCGCTTACTGGTCAAAAAACCATTTTAGTCAACATGCCTATTAGGCAGACGAAATCAGAATTTGCTCGAGGAATCAAACATATTGAAGAGCTTAAAAGAGACTTTGCCAATGTTTCTTCTTTAGAAATAGACTTAACAAAAATGTTTGACTTGTTTGAAGAAACGATGCCAAATGAGATTGCAGAAAACACCTTGGCTCTGGCAAATTCAAGGGCTCGCCTGCGCATGACAACGTTATATGCTATTGCTCAACAAAATAAATGCCTAGTCGCGGGTACAGGAAATAAAATAGAAGATTTCGGAGTAGGTTTTTATACGAAATATGGAGACGGTGGAGTAGATTTAAGTCCAATTGCGGACTTGACAAAGACAGAAGTTTTCAAATTAGCTGATCAACTTGGCATTATCCAAGAAATACAAATTGCTAAACCTACAGATGGTTTATGGGGCGATGGCAGAACCGATGAGGACCAACTTGGTGCCAGTTATCCGGAATTAGAATGGGCCATGGAATTCAATGGCAAAGAATCTGATTTAACTGAAAGACAAAAAGAAGTTTTACAAATCTATCGTTCATTGAATCAAATGAACAAGCATAAAATGGAACCGATACCAGTTTGTATTGTGCCGAAAAACCTAAAATAATTATGACTAAATACTTTCTAATATTACTCAACCTCATAATTTTGGTTTCGCATTCTTCTGCGCAGACTGATTTTAATAACTACACAACATTTCGCTCTGCAGGTGAAATCCCTGAAGATTTCACAAAGCAAACCTTTGATAAAATAAAGGACGGAATGGATACCGATATGAAGGAATTAAAAGGTTCCCAGAAAAAAGTATTCTTGGAAGGAACCAATTATGCAATTGATGAAATTCTGCATTCGGGATTAGTAATCTATGGGGACCCAATCACTAAATATATCGACCGCGTTGCCGATAAATTACTGAGAAAAGATGCTGATTTGAAATCTAAAATTCGTTTTTACACCATAAAATCGAATGCTGCTAATGCATTTAGCACTGACCAAGGAATTGTGTTCGTAACAACTGGATTAATTGCCCAACTCACTAGTGAAGCTCAACTAGCTTTCATTTTGGCTCATGAAATTTCACATTATACTGATAAACATGTCATAGAAACTTTTGATCTTTCAACTGGAAATGACTTGCGCCATTACGATCGAATCAATAAATTAAGCCAGCACTCCAAGGACAATGAATTAGAGGCTGACAAAATGGGTATTGCACTCTATCATGCTGCAGGTTATGCGCAAAGTGAAGTGTTGACAACCTATGATGTCCTTATGTATAGCTATTTGCCTTTTGATGAATTAACATTCCCAAAAAACTATTTTAATACAGCACAGATATTTGTTCCCGAATTATTGTTTCCAATCAAAAATTATCCCATTCAAGCAATTGAGGACTATGATGATGAGAACAGCAGCCATCCAAACATTAAAAAAAGAAGAGAAGCCGCTGAAAACGAAATTAGCGCATTGAGTAATTGGGGAAATGCTCTACAGTTTCAAGGAGATGATCTTTTTATCGAGGTCAGAAATATCGCTCGTTTCGAAAGCGTGAGATGCGATATTCTTGACGCCAAATTTGGTGATGCCTTGTACTCAATTTTTCTTTTAGAAAAAGATTATCCTAACTCATCCTATTTAAAGAGAATGAAGGCTCATGTCTGGTTGAATCTCATGGTTTACAAGTCTGAAAATCTCTCAGCCAAAGTATTGGACAAAACGTCAGAATTAGAGGGTGAGTCAGCTGCATTGCACTACTTTTTAAAAAAATTGAATAGAGATGGTGTGATGACATTGGCTCTTCGACAAGTTTATGATCTACATAAAGCATATCCTGAGGATCAAGAAATATCGGCAATTTTCAATCGCATAATTAAAGATCTAGCGACTAATGATAAATTCAAAATTGAAAGTTACTCTAAAAAGCAGTTTTTTGAAGCGGCCAGCGACTTTGAGTCATACAAAATGGATACGCTGAAAACTTCGGCTAACGATACCGGAACTAAATATGATCGCATTAAAAACAAGAAAAATGCTGATAATCCACAAAACTTTGATTCAACCAAATTCTACTTATATGGCCTTGTTGATGTTTTGATTGAATCAGAATTTACAGAGCTGTACAACACTCATAAATCAAAAGAACAACAGAAGATAAAAGATCTTGAACAATATAACTCACTTTCTAAAAGAGAAAAAAATAAGATTGATTTAAAAAAAGAATCTGAGCAGTATAATATTGGGTTAAAAGAAATAATTGTAGTTGAGCCTATGGTTATTAGTTATAGAAGAGGTCAAGTAGATAATGTTAAATCAGAAAAACTTGAAACTAATTTTTCATTAGCCATAGAAGAAGCAGCCCAATCCTCCGGTGTTATAACGCACAATATCGATAGTCGAACATTGCAAACTAGAGGAACACAGGGATATAACGAAAGAAGTACCCTAATTTCTCTTTTGGATCAATTAGCACAGGAAGATGAGTTAGATGTCTTTCCTGTCGATTTTCAATTACTGAAGGGTATTCAAAATGATTTTGGTACAAAAAAGGTGATGTTTTCACTTGTGGAACATGCGTACTACCCAAACATTTCTTTTAGTGGTATTTTTACTTCGATTCTTTTTTATCCAGCTCTACTAGTATACATACCGGTTGGTATTTTAACTGGCAGTAATACAGAAATTAACGTCTTAATTTTGGACCTAGAAAATGGTACAATAGACAACGGAATTAATTACTATTTTAAAGATGCTCCAAAAAAAATGCAGTTGGGTGCGCACATGTATGATATTTTTAAAAAATTTAGTTCCACAACCAATAATTAAAACTATGAAATTACTTGTCACTCTGCTGCTTTTTATCTCAGTAGCAAGTCCCCTTATGTCGCAAAAAGACCATGGCTATTATGGGAATAAAGCTATAATCCAAATAGAAGGTTTAGCTAATTACCCATTTTTTTCAAACATAATAAGTAAAGAACTTGGGGGTGAATCTTATAAATCAGTAAACAATTCGCTCGTATCCTCAAAAGATAGATTAAATTGCGGATACAGAGCTACTGTGGGTTATGCAGTTAAAAGAAACATAGCTCTGCTTTTTGAGGTTGGTCAAGACTTCTCAAATGTTTTTCCAACTCGCACTTCTATTAGTTTAGATCCTAATTTTTCTTCGGATATTTCAAAACATGAAATGTTAGATATTGTCACAACTTCTTTTATACCAAAGATTGAAATTGCGCCCTCAAAGGCACTTTTACCAATGGGGATTGGACACCAAATAGGTTTTGGAATTGCCAATTCAAAAGTGATTGAACAAGATTACTTATACGAAATTCAAAATTACGACTACCTAACGTATACAAGCACATATGAAAAGTTAAATTATTCGGATAGTGAATATGACGTAGATCCAATAAATTTTAAGAAATTAATTAGCGTTAAAAAATATGTTTTTCTTTATGCATTGAGTGTAAGGAAACCATTAACCAAAAACTTATTATTAAATTTTGGTGTTCGCTACACCCTAAACATCGGCACTAATAAAACAGATTTAGAGGACAGTTATATTTTGAATGACCAATATACAGGAATAGTGATTAGATCAGTTTCAAATCACAGATCTTCATCAATTATAAATGCTAATATAGGATTGACCTTCGTCTTTTAATTCTCTGGAGCCAAGCGTAAAATAATACCATCTATGTCATTATTCAGATGTATTTGACAACCCAATCGACTATTTTCTTTTACAAAAAAAGCCTGGTCTAGCATGTCTAATTCCGCATCACTTTGCTCAGGAAGGTCTGTTTCAGATTCAAGGTAACATTGACAGGTTGCACACATCGCCATTCCTCCACATTCCCCTAAAACAGGTAATTCATAAGCCTTACAAAGCTCCATGATATTCATATTCATATCGGTTGGTCCAACCAAATCGTGAGC
>CAMATR010000111.1 GCA_945861175.1 Chitinophaga pinensis
TATGTCGGTAGCGACGGCTATTATTGGAGCAGTGCGGTTAATGGTAGTACCTACTCTCGCCTCCTCAACTTCTACAGCGGCGGTGCCGACTTGTACGACGACCGCCGAGCGGACGGCATCTCTGTCCATTGTCTGAAGGATTAGGGGTGAGTGCTAGCCTCGGTAAATTCTTCCATTTTTGAATATTCTTAATTATCAAAAAATTGACGATTATACTCATGATCTTTATTATTCTTATTGAAGTTAAAATAGCCCCATATAATATGGAATCCAATAAGCCAGTGATATCAGTAATGCCATCTCATAAGCACTGTCATAAAATAGGCCAGAGGCTTGCATCAATGCTCCTGGTTTATGATAACGCTTTGTTACTGGATCATAGAGTTCGATGTACCGTACCCCCATGTTGTAATTGATAAAATAAAATAATAGCACAAAAAGAGAATAACTAATGAGATATGCAAAGGCATGTTCCCGAGAACTCGACGGTATTAAAAACATCATCGAAATACAGATGGTATTGATCAACGCAAGCAACATGACTGCCTTAGGTTTTGTCATTGCTCTTCTACTAATTAAAATGTCATCATCTGTCGGAATTCGTCTGAGGTGATATCGGTCTGTAAAAGCCAGATAAAATGCAGCAGAACCGACAATACATATTGAAATTATGGCTGAAACAAAAGTATTTCCTAAAATAAATTGATCCGCTAGGAAATAGGCAGGGACACAAAAAGCAGGGCCTTCGACAAATGATCGAAGTAAAATTTCAATGGCCTTTGGTAGTTTACAGCCAAACAAGACGGTGCTGCCTTTTCGGATGCCACTGATCGCCAGTCCAGTTTCGATGAGTATATGAAGAAAACTGCTACTCAGAAAAATAACAAGGTAATCTTTTCCGAAATTGAAAATTAATAATGCAGTAATCAGTATAATATAGAGCAGAACATAGAAGTTGGAATCTCCATGAAATTTGGTGGTTTTTCGAACTGAAAACATATTGTTCAGGAATTATTTTGATGCATTTTTAATCGGAACTAACTTCTGTTGCTCTTCATCCCAGAGGGCTAGTCCAAGCCAGTTCCAGACCTCATTTATAGGAATTTTGTTTACTTCAAAAGTTTCGTCCATTAACAATTGGGCTTTGTGCAGCTTGAAATTTGGAATATTAGGGTTGACATGGTGGGCAGTATGGTGTACTACATTTCCAACTAACCACCTAAACCAAAAAGGTGCTTGCAAGTTAGTTGAACCGAACATTGAAGCCGTTTTCCAGGACCAATCATCCTTTCTTTTCCAATATGTTTGTTCAAATTGATGCTGACCATATAAACTGAAAGCAGCAACACCAAAAAACAAAATCAAAGGAATAACATAGCAAAGGATAAAACTCAGCCATCCAAACTTGTAGATCAACAACCAGAAAAATAGACCGTAGACAACGTTGTGAAATAGAACTGAGATGATAGCATTTCTGCTGTATTTGGGATGAATCAATCTCCCAGCAATACCAAAGTTAAGTGTTGGCGTAATGATTAGTCTTCCAAATTTTGATCGCATGAATCGATACAAAGACCTTTTAAATCTTGAAGAAGAATTGAATTCTTTTACGGTCATTGTCCAAACTTCAGGATTCGAGTCACGTTTATCCAAATTTCCAACGTGGGTATGGTGACTATTATGAATGAGCTTCCACATGGAGAATGGAATCATTATTCCGAAACCGCACAAGTTTCCAACAAAGTTATTCAGGTGGGGAGAACGGAAAAGATTTTGATGTCCTGCGTCATGCTCCAAAACATAACTACGACACATGAAAATCACCGTTGATGGGATAGTTAAAAAAACTATCCATGGAGTATCAGTAAAAAAATAGAAACTAAAAAAAAGGCTTAACCAAAGAAAAATAAATGTTGAAAAAAACTGCCAGCTAGCTCTCAGAGGTTTTTTTTTTGAAAAAGGTTTTAGGAGTTGTACAGCCTTATCAAATGCTATTTCTTCTGTTTTCATTGTCTATTAATCATTCATTTTTTGCTAATTTAATTATGTTTGATAGATATTCACTATTTTGAATTCATGATTAAAAGCTCGTTAAGCAAAGAGTTTGATCTGACAAAGATCAATGTCTTCAATGGAAATGTTGCTCAATTGTACAATTTGCAGTTGGAGTCTTTTCTTTCTAGTGAAGAACGACAAAGGGCTTCGAGATTTGTTGATTCCCTTGACAGAACTACTTTTGTTACTGCGCGTGCTTATTTAAAATTAATTCTTGGATCAGTTTTAGATATTCCTGTGGGAAAAATTCATTTCGAATACGGTGTTCACGGTAAGCCTGTTTTAAAAGATCACAAGTGTGGTTTTAATGTCTCGCATACCAATGGCTTTTTTACTTTTGTAATCACAAACTTAGGACATGTGGGGATTGATATTGAGTATAAGCAAAGAGAAATTGTCTGGGATAAATTAATGGACCTTGTTTTCTCTGATCATGAGAAATTGAATTTTGAATTGGTCAATAAAAATGAAAAAAACAGCACTTTCCTGAATTGCTGGACGAGGAAAGAGGCATTTTTTAAAGCAAAGGGTTCCGGTTTATCGTCTCCTTTGAAAGAGCTTTCTATAAATGTTTCATTATTTTCGAAGCCACAAATACACTCGACGGCTTGGTGTGAATCGGAGAAAGAAGAATGGACATTGTTAGATCTGTCCAACAATTATTATTTTGGTACAATTGCCGTCCATTCAAAAGTGAATAGATCAGAAATCAGGACTATTGAACTTGAAAGTGAAATGATTTTTTAATTTATCTAAGCTAATTTATGCTGTCTATAATTGAAGTTTTAGAACGAAGAATAGTTGATCATCCGGATAAACTGCTCTATGCCTTTTTGGATAGTAAAGGGGAGATCAAAGAATCCTACACCTACCGTGAATTTGATTTGCGGTCAAAGAATATCGCTGCTTACATAAAAAGAAACTATGATTTTGAAGAAGGTGAAAGGGTTTTATTGGCTTATCCACCCGGACTGGAAATAATATGTTCCTTCTTCGCATGTGTTCGTTTAGGAATTATACCTGTTCCTGTTTACCCACCCTCAGCAAATGGGTTTGAATCGGCAATACTGAAAATGAAAATGATTGGCGAAGATTGCGGTGCCGAGGCAATTTTAACCACACGAACGTATCAATTGTCGGCACAGATCAATTTGGAACGTATCAATGCTGATGGGAAAAGTAAACAGGATTTCTTTCAAGATCTCGAATGGATTGCAACGGATGAAATTGGCACAGAAGACATTTCTTTCACTGAGGGTTCATTCTCTGAGATTCTTTTTTTACAATATACTTCAGGCTCAACAAGCGAACCGAAAGGGGTCATTGTGACACATGCAAATTTGTTGGATAATTGCAACAATGTAGTCGATCACACTCCAATTGGTGTTTCTTGGTTACCGCAATACCATGACATGGGATTGATTGGTTACTATTTGTTCTTTGCCTTGAAAGGAGGAACGACCTACGGATTTTCTCCTACCGATTTCATTTTGAAACCGAGTCTTTGGCTTGAAACAATTTCAAAATATAAAGGAACGGCTACTTCGGCACCTAATTTTGCCTTTGATTACTGTTTACAGGATGGGAAGATCAGTGAAGAGGTGTTGGAAAAATTGGATCTTAGCTCTCTTCGATTTGTAATGAATGCTGCGGAGCCAGTGAAGGCTTCGGTTTATTCAGCATTCATTCAAAAATTTCAATCGTATGGATTGAATCCAGATGCATCCTTTACAGCTTATGGTCTGGCTGAAAATACGCTTGCCGTGAGTAATTATGGCAAGTCAACCCATTATTTTGACGCAGAGGCTTTAAAGGAGAGAAAGGCAGTGAAACTAATGGGATCTAAAGGTTTATTAAATGGCATAGCTTTGATGAGTTGCGGTAGAACCTTGGGTGACACGGCAGTGAAAATTGTAGATATGGATGAGGATCCATTTGAATTGGAAAATGGTCTGGTAGGAGAAATTTGGGTCAGTGGATCGAGTAAAGGTATAGGGTATTGGAACAATCCGGTAAAAACAAAAGAGACGTTTCAGGCAAAGATTACCGATGATGAACGAGAGTGGTTACGCACAGGGGATTTAGGTTTTATTTTAGACAACGAACTTTATGTTTGTGGAAGAATAAAGGACATGATCATTATTCGTGGTCAGAATTTCTATCCCCAGGATGTTGAATCCTTGTTTGAAGAAGATCCACATGTGCGGAAGGGATGTGTTTCCGCGTTTGCCGTTGATTCGAAAGAAGAGTCGGGACTTACGGTTGTAGTCGGTGTAAAGAATAAACGGAATCTTCCTGATATTGAGCAGATCAATAAAAGGGTTTTTCGTTTTTTGGGGATCCCGGTGAAAAGAACTGTTGTTGTTCTGGCAAGGGATATCGCCAAAACCAGTTCAGGAAAGATTCGAAGACTGGAAAATAAACGTATGTTCGAAGCGGATGAATTTGAGGTCTTGCATCAGTTTGAATCTGTTCTTCAAGCCAAAGAGGATTCTCTTCAACGTATTAATTCGAATGGGGAGATAGATGCCTTGTTCAATCAATACGTATTATCTGGGAGCGAAACAGCTACATTGGGTGATTCCGGCCTTGATTCCATTAAACTAGCAGAATTCGCACACGACTTGAAAGAACTAATTGTGCATTTTCGATTTGAAGATCTGGCCGATGAGGTTGATTTGAGGGTCCTTCAAAAAATTGCAGTTTCAGAACTATACGATATCTTGTATGATCTCAGTATCTCCAATCGATATGCTCGTTTCAGGTTCAAACGATCTTTGGCCAAGATCAATGCTGAATACGGAGAAATTGAACGAAAGCTGATGTTACGGGATTCAATGATAGAACAAGTGATGGTGAATCCTGAGTCACAGCCGAAAGAATCCCGTGACGGTAAAATATTACTGACAGGAGGAACAGGTTTTTTTGGTCCTTTTTTGATAAAAAGCCTGCTGGAACAGCAGAATGACGATATCATTGTCTTGGTTCGCGCCAAAGATGAAACAAGCGGATTCGAGCGTTTAAAACAAGCTTTTTTAGCCATCGATTGCAAGGACAGGCTGTTGGATGAATTTGATTCACGCGTTTCCGTTGTTTGCGGGAGTCTAGACCGCTATCAGCTTGGTTTGAAGGAGCAGGATTGGAATTTCTTGTCTCAGAATATCCATACCATTTACCATAACGGCGCCTTGGTGAATTACTTATTGGATTATGAATCAATGCGAGGAACCAATGTAGATGGAACCAATGAAATTATTCGACTTGCCTTTCATGTTAGATTAAAGGTGCTGAACTATATTTCCACCACCTTTATTTTTGGATGGTCGACTAAGGATGTTCTTTATGAAACAGACTGCAATGAAGAAATGGCTTTACTCGATTTTGGCTACAGTCAGAGTAAATGGGTATCTGAAAGGTTGGTTGAAAATGCCAGAAGCAATGGTTTACCAGTAAGGATCTTTAGACCGGGATTGATTTCACCCTCGATTGACGGTAAAGGGTACAATTTTGATATCTCCATTCGTTTGTTGTCCTTTATGGTCAAATATGGGATCGGTACTTCAGCAAAGAACCAAGTGAGTTTTACACCTGCTGATATTGGAGCCAACAACATTGTTGCTATTTCGATGATCCCAGAAAGTGTTAACCTTACTTTTCATGTCACCAGAGATGAATTTTCAAGTATGCAGGATGTGACCGGGATCATCGGGCAATTGGCGCATAAGGAATTTAAGAACTATCCTTTAAAGGAGTTTGTTCCGGAAGTGATCAGCCACTGTAAGAAGGATGATCTGTTATTTCCCTTACTCACCTTCCTTGTTCGTTCGGTAGAGAATATTAGTTCAATGGAATTTAAGCGCTATGATAACAGCAATTATCAAAAGTTCAGGGAACTTTCACCTTTTGGTAAGGAGGACGATACCCTAGAAGCGGTTGTGAACGGGATTTATCAGTTCATGAAAAGTAACAACATTATAGAATCAGAAAATGGAAAATAATAAAGTTATTCCAAAGATCTCAATTGTCGAAACCTTTTTGGATACAATGGAATTGCTTCATAGCCCGGTCGTGGTCTTTGAGAAGTACAGGAAAAAATTGGGGCCAACTTTCCGTTTTCGATTTGGGATTCGCAATACAATCGTAACGGCAGATCCAGAATTGCTGAAGCATGTACTGAAGGACAATAACGATAATTATCATAAGTCACATATCCAGACAGAGCGTTTCGTTGAATTTCAAGGCGTAGGGTTGACGAACAGTCATGGTGATTACTGGCTACGTCAGCG
>CAMATR010000112.1 GCA_945861175.1 Chitinophaga pinensis
GGATAGCCAGGGGCAGGCCTTATTCCCCTGTAAGATTCTTTTATCAACTCCTCATTTGAAAAAGACTCACTTTTTGCATATCCCCATTGTTCCGTTCTAACTATTTCATGCAACTTTTCAGCGAATGCCTCAGCCAATCTATCCGCTAAGGCTTTCAATAAAATTGAATTGTAATCGTCATAGTCCTTTTCAAATCGTTCTATATGTCCTTCCAATCCACCGCCTGTTGTAACTACAAATCCGCCTATGTAATCATTGATCCCAGCACTTTTTGGAGCAATAAAATCTGCTAGCGCAATATTTGGCTGGCCCTCTACTTTCTTTGTTTGTTGACGTAAGGTCCGTTGAATATTGAGCACTACCTCCCTGCTTTCATCAGAATAAATTTCGATATCATCCCCAACGCTATTTGCATAAAAAATCCCCGCCACCGCATTCGCTGTAAGCCAATTTTCATTTACAATAAGATTTAACATATTCAAGGCATCCTCATACAGTTTAGTCGCTTCGTCACCAACCACTTCATCGGTTAAAATATTCGGGAATCGTCCATGAAGTTCCCAAGTTTGAAAAAAAGGAGTCCAGTCAATATAGGAGACTAAATCCTTTAATGGAAATTGTAAATATTCTTTTTTACCGACAAAATTCGGTGCAATGCAGTCCTCTTGAACAAAGTCAATATTCATTGCATTTGCTCTTGCTTGAAACAAACTGAGCAATTCCTTTGAGGCCCTATGCTTTTCGTGATGTTCACGCATACGAGCATATTCAACTTTTAAATCTGAAACAAAGACGTCCTTTTTATATCCAAGTAGAGTTTCAACTACAGTCACAGCGCGCGAGGCATCCAAAACATGAACTGCTTGACCTTTTTTATAGTGTTGCTCAATCTTTACCGCAGTATGAACCTTAGAGGTCGTAGCACCGCCAATCATAAGTGGAATAGTCAATCCAGCCCTCTCCATTTCTTTTGCAACAGTAACCATTTCATCTAAGGATGGTGTTATAAGCCCACTTAAACCAATGACATCAACATTTTCATTTATTGCTGTTTCGATTATTTTTTCAAATGACACCATCACACCAAGGTCAATTACTTCATAGTTGTTGCAACCCAGCACAACCCCAACGATATTTTTTCCAATATCATGAACATCTCCTTTCACAGTTGCCATTAAGATCTTTCCTGCAGATGAACGCTTCCCATCTTTTTCATCTTCAATATAGGGCAATAAGTATGCTACTGCTTTTTTCATTACGCGCGCAGATTTGACAACTTGCGGTAAAAACATCTTTCCACTTCCGAATAAGTCCCCGACAACATTCATTCCATCCATTAGTGGCCCTTCTATCACTTCGATAGGTCGTGAATATATTTTTCTGCACTCCTCCACATCCTCATCGATCCAATCTGTGATTCCTTTAACCAAAGCATATGAAAGTCTTTCCCTTACTTCCTTTTCACGCCAACTTAAATCCTGTTCTCTTTTCTTTCCGTCCCCCTTAACTGTCTCTGCTAATTCAAGTAAACGTTCAGTAGCATCCGGGCGGCGGTTCAACAAAACATCTTCCACATATTCCAACAAAACTTTATCTATATCGGCATAAACCTCAAGCATTGTTGGATTAACAATCCCCATATCCATACCTTGTTGGATAGCATGGTATAAAAAAGCTGAGTGCATTGCTTCGCGCACTTTATCATTCCCACGGAACGAAAAAGAAACATTGGAAACGCCCCCACTTACATGGGCTCCAGGTAAATTAGTTCGAATCCATTTAGTCGCTCTAAAAAAATCGAGTGCATTATTATTATGCTCCTCCATCCCCGTAGCAACGGGAAAAATATTTGGATCAAAAATGATATCTTCTTTTGAAAAACCCACCTTTTGCACTAGCGTGTCATATGATCTTTTACAAATCTCAATTCTTCTATCGTAACTATCTGCTTGTCCCTGTTCATCAAAAGCCATTACAACTACAGCAGCTCCGTATCGTTTAATCTTTTTTGCCTGTTCAATAAAATTCTTTTCGCCTTCTTTCAATGAGATAGAATTTACAACTCCCTTTCCCTGAATGCATTTCAATCCTGCTTCAATAATTTCCCATTTCGAACTATCAATCATCACTGGCACTCTGGCAATGTCTGGTTCTGAAGCAATTAGATTAAGGAATTTCACCATGGCCTCTTTTCCATCTATCATTCCCTCATCCATATTGATGTCAATGATCTGGGCCCCACCTTCAACCTGATCCCTCGCCACGGAAAGTGCTGCTTCAAAATTACCCTCCTTGATCATTCTCAAAAAAGCACGTGAACCGGTTACGTTTGTGCGTTCACCAATATTGACAAAATTGCTTTCAGGAGTAACAATCAGCGGCTCTAAGCCGGAAAGTTTGAGCGTAACTTTAGAATCTAACATGAACTCATTTTATGCTTTTAAGTTTAAAACATTTATTTCCCTAGGATTGTACTTTGATGCCAATTGAGCAATTGCTCGAATATGTGCTGGCGTTGTACCGCAGCATCCACCAATAATATTAACCAATCCTTCATCCAAGAATTCTCGAATTTGTTCAGCCATTAATTCTGGAGTTTCATCATACTGCCCAAATTCATTTGGTAATCCAGCATTCGGGTGAGCACTCACACCATATGGCGAATTTTTATTCAAGACTTGCAAATAAGGCCGCATCATAGATGCCCCAAGCGCACAATTTAAACCAATAGAAATCAATGGAATGTGTGACATAGAGATTAAAAATGCTTCGGTAGTTTGGCCAGTCAATGTGCGCCCACTCTGATCGGTAATGGTTCCAGAAACCATAATTGGGTAAACTTTTCCAATTTCATCAAAAACCATGTCTATTGCAAAAAGAGCAGCCTTGGCATTCAATGTGTCAAAAATGGTTTCAACCAGCAAGATATCCACCCCACCATCTATTAGAGCTTTTACTTGTTGCGCGTATGCCTCAACTAATAAATCAAAGGTGATTGCTCGAAATCCAGGATCATTAACATCTGGAGAAATTGATGCTGTCCGATTGGTAGGACCGATAGCACCCGCTACAAATCGAGGTTTATTCGGTTCAGCTGCAGAAAATTCATCAGCTACCTCACGTGCAATTTTAGCTGATTGATAATTGATGTCATAAACAGCTTTTTCTAGGCCGTAGTCCGCCTGAGCAATCGTCGTCCCAGAGAAAGTATTGGTTTCGGCAATATCCGCACCTGCTGCGAAATATTGCCGATGAATATCCTTAATTATCTCCGGTCGGGTCAACGACAGAAGATCATTATTACCTTTAAGCGATGAAGGATGATTCTCAAACCAACCCTTTCTAAAATCTTCTTCCGTAAGCGAATGACGCTGAATCATGGTTCCCATGGCGCCATCTAGGATTAAAATTCTTTCTTGTAAAATGTCGTATATAGTTTTCATAGTACTTGCTTAAACTATGAAAAAAGGAAAGCGGTAAACCGCGCACTTATCTTTTCCCGAAAAAATTCGGAATTGGATTTGGCACCTTGCACTAATCGCAGGTTGCCAAGGCTTCACAGGGCCGATCCCTCCACCTTTCTTCATAAGTTTATTTAAATGAACGTGCCACAAAATTAAGCTGTTTTTGATTGAAAACAAGCAGAATGATTGCTTTTATTTTTGAAAATTTACTTTTGTAGAAAACACAATTCATGAAGCGTTTTATTTATAGTCTAAATTTTGCCTTAAATGGATTGAAATTTAGCTTTCAAAATGGTCATAATTTTAAAATACAACTCTCATTTCTGCTTTTAAGTATTTGCCTCGGTTCACTATTTAATATAAATAAACAAGAATGGCTTTGGATAATCGTATTTTCGAGTCTAGTTCTTTCATTGGAAGTTGTAAATACAGCGATTGAAGAGCTTTGTAATAAAATATCCAAGGAAAAAGACGAACATATTATGTGGATCAAAGATCTTTCCGCTGGTGCAGTTTTAATATCCTCAATCGGAGCTATGATTATTGGTCTCATTATTTTTTATCCATACATTTCAACGTTTTTATTTTCGTTATTCCAATGACAGATAAAAAAGATTACGCAAATTTGTAAATGAGTCGATAGTTTTAGGTTATTGACAAATTCAAAAACAACAGACGCGTATGAAATTACTTTTGAGTTTAGCCTTTGCTTTAATAGCTAACCTTCTTTTTTCTCAGAGTTTTCTATCGAAACAGTTGGATCATTTTTTCCCTAATCGAAAGAGTAAACAAATTGAAAAGTTGAGTTCACAGGTGGATAGTTTACAGCGTTCAAATGACAGTCTCACAGTCTCAGTAATTAATGCCGCTGAAAAAATCGTTCACCATAAAAAAGAAATCATAAATCTTAAAACAGACCTTTTCAACGAAAAAGAAAATACGAAAACCGCTCAAAACCAACTACAATCTGAGGTAGCAGAACTGCTGGATTCAATCAATAAAATCAGTTTTACACTTGTTACATGTACTGAAGAAAATACTTCTGTTATCGCACCAGCTGCGCCAGTAATTACAAATCGTTGCAATTGGAGATGTTACCAAATAATTGAAAAAGGCACTCCTGACTTAAACGGACGATATATCTGGAGTACAGAGATTTTTAGTACAAAATCTAATGCTTCTCTTAAAATTTCAAATGCGGAACTATTCAAAACCGATAAACTCGCTGAATTGGAAGCCAAGGTGAATGCTCGTTTCAAGGAAGATTTCCTTTCATTCAAAGCAGTTACACAAGGCTGTTTTTATAACAAAAAAAGTTTTATCCCTGTATCGATTAACGAGATGAGACTGGCCTTTAATGACAACTCAGAAATCATTTTTGAAGCTGACTTTGGCCTGACTGACAATTGTTACGCGGTCAGTGCTACTTCTACAGGCTTCAAGATAGCTGAACTTCGAGAATTCTTTTCAGAATAGAAATTTAATTCACAAAAAAAAGGGAGCCGAAGCTCCCTCAAATGTAAGTTAAACAGTTTCCTATTTCATTGGAACTGTTGTAACATTCTTAACTCCTTCGTAAGACGTCTTAGCTGGTGTCCCTAATCGGAAACCGATGCCTGAATAAATCGCAAATCTGGGTAATAAAGAATTGGTGTTGATTGCAGCAAATGCTGTCTCAATATTGTAGTACAACCTTTTCTTTTTACCGAAAGATAAAGTGTATCCAACGCCTAGATTAACTCTAATAGAACGATATTTTGAGATAGTACTACCAAGCAAATTACCATAATTGTCATATAAAAAATCTTCTTGCCTTGTACTAGCCAAATTAAAATTCGCATTTGCATAAAAGCCACTAACAATTCCATATTGGTAACCCAATTTAAATGAATTGTATCTGTAATCTGAAGAATCTGAAGAACCTATTCCACGCATGTAACCCAACAAAAGACCCGTATTCTTAGAGCCGATCATTGCTTTTATTCCACCACCTGAAAAATCAAAACATGTTCCAAGAATCTCAGACTGAATTTCAAGATTAAGCAAAGATTCAGGTAGCTCATGACTTTTTTTAGCCTTCGCAGAATCAACAGGATTTTGCTTGGACGCATTATTCATTGACGTTTGACTTTGACTAAAAACACTCAAAGAAGTAAGAAAAAGTATGCTTATCAATATGTATTTCATACTTAAAAAATGAAGCCAGCACTCTAAATAAGTGCTGGCTAATTAAATTATTTCTTTTTCCAGAACATCAATTTACTAAGGATTCCGCCTTTTTTAGCAGCTGGCTCATCACCACCAAAGTTCATGTCACCTGCGTCATCAGTAAGTCCAGAAGCAGAAGGATTTTTCACTCCCTTCAAGAATGCTTCGTATTCATCTACCAATGAAGAAGTTTCTGTTGTTTTCGTTACTTCGTATTCAGCTTCAACATCCAATGTGCTCAAATGCAATTCTTGTAACTTATCGATTTTATCAACGTTCACAACTTTATCAGAAGAAGAAGATGTAGATGTTTGTTGCTTGATGATTCCATCCTCTTTCAACTGCTTCATTTGTTTTACAGCCAAATCAAATGCATCTTGATCTGCCTTCGATTTCGCAGCATCCAATTCATCTTGAATTTCTTTGTAAGAGCGTGGATTTTGATAGTACCCAGAAAAACCTGTTACAGTTGCAGTGCTCTTTCCACCGAAAATTAAAATTCGAGCAGAGGTCTGTATTTTGTAAATCGGATCAACCAATACATGGATGTTGTTATTTACAATCGCATTGTAATATGCTTCGTCTTTTGCATCTTGCGGAGAAGCATGGCGCTTTGTAGATGTTGCTTGAACAACTTTGTTCTCATCAACACGTA
>CAMATR010000113.1 GCA_945861175.1 Chitinophaga pinensis
ACAATGGAACACGCCAAAAAATTCCAAGTGCAAATAGAAAAACTTTTTACTAAAAACAGTGACCTTATATTTATACAAGAACGCGTAAATGCCGCCTATGACTATTTTTTTAAAATCCTTGATGGCGTGCTAACATCCAATCTGATGAAGTTGGCCGAATTAAGCCAAATGCGGAAAACAAAACAATACGCCGACGAACTGCGCGAATTGGATGAATACCTCACTGAAGTAATACTTCGCCTGAAGAAAGCTAAACTGCTCGTTGAACACATTGCATTTGGCAAAGAGATCAGTAAAGAAAGCTTATTAACCGAAGAAATTAAAAATTACAAAATTGCACGCTTAGCATCTGTGCAGCAGAAGTTACGTGAGAAAAATGGTTTACTCTATGCTGCAATCACCGAGGAAACTATTCTTAGCTCAGATCCAAAGAAAAAGGAACAAAGAAAAGAGAAAAAGACAACCTATGAGCAAACACTTGACTTATTGCACGATGGACTAGATGTTGAACAAATTGCTTCGCAACGGCAACTTTCAGAAAATACCATCTATTCCCATTTTGTTCTTTTATTAAAAGACGAAAAAATTGAATTGAATGATGTGCTAACACAGAAACGTATTTCGCAATTGCAGGATTATTTGGTGGACTGCGAAAGCATGTCGTTGTCGACTCTAAAAGAAAAGCTTGGTAACAAGGTAACATGGGAGGAGTTGAAGTTAATGCAAGCCTCAAAGATAATCTAACCCATCCCCTATATATTAGATGTCTTCCTTCTTCTTTTTGTCAATTAATTTTGCTGAAAAATGCTCTTCAAAAGTTTCAATAGAAATAGATTCTCCTTTTTCGGGCATGTTGCCTTCACTAATTATTCGACCATTTAGTCGAGTTATTGAAAACCCTCTTTTTAAAACAAGCTGTGGATCGAGCATTCGACTCAAATCCTCCATGTGCTTTACCATCTGCTTATCTTGCTCCAATTTGCGGGATACAGCGCGATGCAATTGCTGAAAAACAAGCGCTATCTTTTCAAGGGAACGTTCTGTCCAAGTATTACTCAAAGTAAAAATACTCGATTTAGTCATAGCCAGATTTGTGTGCTGAAAGTTGAGCGAGTGCTGGACTGCTTTGCGCATAATCTCTGCCGTTCGCATTAAATGGCTTTTTTTCCTTTCCAAATACAACTCTGCATGCTGGCGAACCTGTTTAGCCGTAGATTCGAAATGCTGTTTATTTAGCGCAATTAAACGCTCAGAAGAAGCTCGTAAAAGCTTACGTGCATCAGTTATGGGGACACTGAAATTATGAAACGTCTGAATTAAGAAATCAGCCAGTTCAGTTGGTGTTATTGCATTTCGAAACGCAACCATTTCTGCTACCGTCATATTGGTTGAATGACCTATCCCTGATAAGATAGGCAAGGGAAATGTGGCAATTGCTTTGCACAACTCATAATGATTGTAGCATGACATCCCCACTTCAGCACCTCCACCCCGCACTATCACTACCACATCGAAATGGTGCTTTACCTTTTCAATCTTCTTCAATTGCTCGACAATACTCGACACGGCAACATCCCCTTGCAAATAAGCTGGAAAGAGCATCGAAAAAAACCGATAGCCCCAAGGATTGTTATCCAAGACTTTCATGAAATCAGACAATCCTTTGCTTGTATCTGCTGAAACTATGGCGATGCGCTGCGGAAGTAACGGGAAATTAAGTCGCTGATTTGCATTTAAAATTCCTTCTTTTTGAAGGCGTTTGAGCGTTTCTTCCCTTTCTCGTTGCAATTCACCAAGGGTAAAACTCGGATCAATGTCTAGAATTTGTAAGGACAAACCAAAAGTTTCACTGTACGTTATTTTTACCTGTAACAGCAGGTTCGTTCCTTCCTTCAAAGGCTCCTTTACAACATCTACAAATTGTTTATTGATGCGCTGAAAATTCTGTTTCCAAATCGCACCACCTATTTGTGCAACTATTTTATCGTCTTCTTTTTGAACTAATTCCGGAAATGCATGTCCACTCGGATAAAGATTCAGTTTGTGCATCTCAGCTTTCACCCAATACAACTGCTTGTATCGCTCCTCGATTGTTTTACGAATCGACGAAACAACTTGTTTTAAGGTAAAAATCTGACGTTCTGAAGACATACGTTGAAGGTATTTAAATTTTAGGTTTAAATTTGTCCTTTCAAAAAAATAGTTCTCATGGCTGATATCCACACTTATAATTTTTCAGGAAAGCGCGCATTGATTCGTGTCGATTTCAATGTTCCACTGGATAAAGAAACAATGGCTGTAAGCGACGATACGCGTATTCGTGCTGCAGCGCCAACCATCTTGCACATTTTGAAAAATGGAGGCAGTGTGGTCTTGATGTCACATTTAGGTCGACCACAAGAAGGACCTGAGGAAAAATAGTCCTTGAAACACATTGTTGCTCATACCTCAAAAGTTTTGGGTGTTGACGTAAAATTCGCGTCTGATTGCATCGGAGAAGATTCGCACGCAATGAGTTCAGCCCTCAAGCCAGGAGAAGTGTTGATGTTAGAAAATGTGCGTTTCTACAAACAAGAAACAGCAGGTACTGAAAGCTTTGCAGAGGCATTGGCAAAACATGGTGATGTCTATGTGAATGATGCTTTTGGAACAGCACACCGCGCGCATGCAAGCACTACCGTTGTAGCGAATTATTTCCCGAATGATAAAATGTTTGGATACCTCATCGAGGGTGAAATGAAATCAGTAGATAAAGTATTGAATTCAACTGAAAAACCACTCACAGCTATTGTAGGTGGCGCAAAGGTTTCTTCCAAGATCACGATCATAGAGCGACTTTTGGATAAAGTTGACAACCTTATTGTTGGAGGTGGGATGGCCTACACGTTTGTCAAAGCGATGGGTGGACACGTTGGAAACTCGCTCGTTGAGGATAATTACCTCGATACAGCGCGAAAAATTATTACAGATGCAAAAACAAAAGGTGTGCATCTTTACATTCCGACTGATACCATCATTGCCGATAAATTTGACAACAATGCAAATCGCAAAGAAGTTAAAATTGGTGAGATTCCTGCCGGATGGATGGGCTTAGACACTGGTGCTGAAACATCAAAGGCTTGCAGAGAAATCATATCAAATTCAAAATTGATCTTGTGGAATGGTCCAATGGGTGTTTTTGAAATGGAAAACTTCCAGCAAGGTACAGCTGACGTGGCAAATGCCATTGTTGAAGCAACATCTAAAGGTGCTTTTTCACTCATCGGTGGAGGTGATTCAGTTGCTGCCATCAATAAATTCAATTTAGCAGATAAAGTTTCTTATGTTTCTACAGGCGGTGGCGCTATGCTAGAATACTTAGAAGGAATTGAACTTCCTGGAATTAAAGCAATTAAAGGTTAATAATACACACATAGAATTACCAAGTTAAATGGAACAGAAAGAGGATAAGTTGAAAGAAGTCATTTCTCATGCGAAGGAATACGGTTTTGTTTTTCCATCATCGGAGATCTACGACGGATTAGCAGCCACCTATGATTACGGTCAGTTGGGTGCTGAACTTAAAAACAATATCAAATCCTATTGGTGGAAATCAATGGTTCAAATGCACGAAAACATCGTGGGACTTGATGCCTCTATTTTTATGCATCCAACAACTTGGAAAGCATCTGGTCACGTTGATGCCTTCAATGATCCGTTGATTGATAATAAAGACTCTAAAAAGCGCTACCGTGCTGATGTTTTGATCGAAGAACACATTGAAAAGATTCGTCAGAAAATTGAGAAAGAGGTAGAAAAAGGAATCAAAAAATTTGGTGACAGTTTCGATGAAGCGCAATTCAGGGCAACGAACACAAATGTTCTTCGCAACATGGAGAAAATCACCTCTATCGAAGACCGCATGCGCGTTTCTTTGGAAAACAATGATTTAGAAGGTGTTTACCAATTAATCATGGATTGCGAGATCGTTTGTCCGATTTCCGGTTCGCGCAACTGGACAGAAGTGCGTCAATTCAATTTAATGTTCTCAACGGAGCTTGGTTCTGTAGCAGGCGATGCTGCCACTATCTATCTTCGTCCTGAAACGGCACAAGGAATTTTTGTCAATTTCTTGAATGTTCAAAAATCTGGTCGAATGAAGATCCCCTTTGGGATCGCTCAAATTGGTAAAGCATTTCGAAATGAGATTGTTGCACGTCAATTCATCTTCCGTATGCGTGAGTTCGAGCAAATGGAAATGCAGTTCTTTTGTCGCCCGGGAGACGAAATGAAGTGGTACAGTTACTGGAAAGAAACACGCGAAAACTGGCATAAAAAATTAGGGCTTGGAGACAAAAACTACCGTTTTCACGACCACATTAAATTGGCACATTACGCCAATGCAGCCTGCGACATCGAATTCAATTTCCCAATGGGATTCAAAGAATTAGAAGGAATTCACTCTCGCACTGACTTCGATTTAAAACAACACGAACAATTTTCAGGTAAGAAACTGCAGTACTTCGATCCCGAATTAAATCAAAACTATGTGCCGTTTGTTGTAGAAACATCCGTAGGTCTTGACCGAATGTTCTTGTCCGTTTTGAGTTCTTCACACAAAATTGAACTACTTGAAGATGGTTCAGAACGCGTTGTTTTAAGAATCCCCCCTGCACTTGCACCATATAAAGTTGCCATAATGCCTTTGACCAAAAAAGATGGTTTACCGGAAAAAGCAAGAGAAATAATAGATTCCTTGAAATTTGATTTTTTATGCCAATACGATGAAAAAGATTCGATTGGGAAACGCTACCGCAGACAAGATGCAATCGGAACACCTTATTCTGTGACTGTTGATCACCAAACATTAGAAGATAATACGGTAACCATTAGAGATCGTGACACCATGGAGCAAATCCGCATAAATATTGCTGACTTATACCGCATGATTGACGAAAAATCAAATATGCGCTCTTTGTTGGCTTAATCAATGGTTTTTGTAGAATCGTTTTCCTGACTATTTTTTCCTAAATGGATGCGGTAGGCGATCAACCCAGGTAGGCCGAATAAGAGAATTGCTGCAAGTAAATACCCCTTTGACGTTAAATAGAAATCTTTGACCCCAGTCATCTCTTCTTTGCTGTAACCTAGACCAATGAAGTAAGATAAACTCATTGGCGCTTGCACCTTTTTCTCCACTAATCCTTGCGCATAAACTATCTCCCCTTGAAAAAAATTAATTGGGAATGTAAAAAGCGGTATTGCAATTGTTGTGAAACAGATAGTGAATGCAAAAAATGGATTTTTAAAATATCTAATCATAGGGAAGAATTGAATGCAAAATTAGGGTTTATTCTGTTTTTAAGCGTTAAAACTTATTCCAGACAATCTGAATAATAATTTCTCGTTACATTCGTATACAAACGCAAAAATGAATCTTTATTCAAATAAGCAAAAATGGAAATTCGCACTGATTTTAATTGCACTCATCATGGTGGGTGTATCTCTATTTATATCGAATACCATAGTATCAAAAGTAGCAGAAAGAGAACTTGAGCGGGTAAAGCATTGGGCAGGCGCAATTCAGAAAAAATTAGAGTTAGTTCAGCTCACAGATCGAACATTTTCGCAATTAAGAGATAAGGAGCAAAAAGAAATGGCCTTATGGATCGATGCTACAAAAGAAGTGTCAAAAGCCACACCTTTGGACCAAATCCCTGATTATACTTTCCCTTTAAAAATTATCAAAGAGAATAAGAATATTCCGGTTATACTTTTTGACAATGAAAGAAATATTTCCGGATATATTAACCTTGGTTTTGATACGCTTCAACTTCGGAAATCTTATCCAAAATTAACACCAGACGCACTAAATAATCGCTTTGAAGATTCGCTACGAGCACTCGCCAAAAATTGGCAAAAAATCAATCCTTCCTTTACAGTTGAAGTTTATGAAGGCCTTTTTATGACCTACGTTTACAACGATTCTAAAGAAATTGTAAGACTCGAAAGAGAACGCGATTCTCTCATCAATTCATTCAATCAAGAACTAATCAATAATGATGGGCTCGTACCTGTCTTACTGATTGATGCCCGAGGGAAAAAGATAGTAGGAAGCAACCTGCCCAAATTCAAACTCACATCGACCAACCTTGAAACCACCATTGCTTCCCTTAAATTACAAAATGATCCTTTGACTATTGACTTTAGGAACGGAGAAAAGAATATACTCTATTATGACAACAGCGAAGAACTTAAAAAATTACAATACTACCCATATATTATATTCTTCATAATCGGTTTGTTTGGTTTAATTGGCTATCTCATCTTT
>CAMATR010000114.1 GCA_945861175.1 Chitinophaga pinensis
ATTCCGCCTTTCAAGTTAAAGGCAGCTTCAGGATATTTATCATAAGCTCCATCAAGAATGGCGTTAAATGATTTTATAGTTTCTTGAATATCTACTAAAACACCTGGTATACCTGTAAATTGCTCTGCCACATGGAAAGGTTGAGAAAGGAATCGCTGTACACGACGAGCTCTGTGAACAATTGACTTATCTTCTTCAGACAATTCATCCATACCAAGAATTGCTATAATATCTTGAAGTTCTTTATAACGTTGCAATGTAATTTTTACTCGTTGTGCACAGTTATAATGCTCCTCGCCAACGATCTCAGGAGTCAAGATACGTGAAGTAGAATCCAATGGATCCACTGCAGGATAAATCCCAAGCTCAGCAATCTTACGAGACAAAACTGTTGTTGCATCCAAGTGAGCAAATGTATTTGCCGGAGCAGGATCAGTTAAATCATCCGCAGGCACATAAACAGCTTGAACAGATGTAATAGAACCGTTTTTAGTTGATGTAATTCGCTCTTGCATAGCGCCCATTTCACTCGCCAAAGTTGGCTGATAACCAACAGCTGAGGGCATACGGCCTAAAAGAGCAGATACTTCTGAACCGGCTTGAGTAAATCGGAAGATATTGTCAACAAAGAAAAGGATATCTTTCCCCTGACCATCACCTTCACCATCACGGTAATATTCTGCAAGTGTCAAACCTGATAGAGCCACACGAGCTCGAGCTCCTGGGGGTTCGTTCATTTGTCCGAAGACGAAAGTAGCTTTGGATTCTTTCATTGCTTCTAAGTCAATTTTAGACAGATCCCATCCACCTTCTTCCATAGAATGCATAAAAGCATCACCATACTTTATAATCCCTGACTCCAACATCTCTCGAAGCAAGTCGTTTCCTTCACGCGTGCGCTCTCCAACACCTGCAAAAACAGATAAACCTCCGTGTCCTTTAGCGATATTGTTAATTAGCTCCTGAATTAATACAGTTTTACCTACACCGGCGCCACCGAAAAGACCGATCTTACCTCCTTTAGCGTATGGTTCAATAAGATCAATCACTTTAATCCCAGTAAAAAGAACTTCTGTTGCCGTAGATAACTGGTCAAACTTTGGTGCTTCTCGGTGAATTGGAAGTCCATTTGAACTGTCCACTTCCTTAATACCATCAATTGCTTCTCCAACTACGTTAAATAAACGTCCTTTGATTTGTTCCCCAATTGGCATTTTGATGGCACTGCCTGTTGAAAACACATCCATTCCGCGACGAAAACCATCTGTTGAGTCCATTGAAACTGTTCTAACAGAGTTTTCACCAATGTGTGACTGTACTTCTAGCACGACCCTCGTCCCGTCTTCTTTAGTTGCCACCAAAGCATCATAGATATTTGGAAGAGCTACTCCCTTTTCGAAGCTTACATCAACGACAGGTCCAATTACCTGCGAAACATTTCCTTTAATTTCCGACATTTTATTGCCTATTTAAGTTGTATAATCAGACAGAAAAAAATTCTGTACACTTGAATTCGGGCGCAAAGATACACCATTAATATGAAAATACATTCAACATAAAAACATATTTTTTAACAATTGATACAGATAATTAATCTCAAAACTTTAAGTGACCAAAATTGCGCTTTACAAGCAATCTGACTGGTAAAAAAGAAAAGAGGAAGCTTAGTGATAGTACTAAACTCAAAATTAATAACCCATCCAAACCGCTCACATGAATGGGGAATGGCTCTTCACCCGAATTTGGCATTGTCAATAGGCTCCATTTAATCTGAACCATACAAATAGCGTAACCAATAGCAAATCCACCAAGTATTCCTTTTGCACAAATTAACATGCCTTCAAAGAAAAAGATTCTAAAAATAGTTTGGCTATTTGCACCATACGCAATCATAGTTGCTACATTTTCCTTTTTTTCGACAAACAACATTGTCAACGAAGCCACTAAATTGAATGCTGCCAAAATAAAAATGAAAACTAAAATGATTAATACAATCAACTTTTCCGATTTACTTGTTTTAAAAATCAATTCATTTTTTTCGAAATTCGTCTTAACTGAAAAATTATTTCCTACTATTTCTAAAATTTTCGCTTTGACCTCATCGTTATTGTATAATGGATCTATATCTATATAAATTGCAGTGATATCCTTTCCGTAATTGAGCATTTCGGAGGCAACGGTGATAGAAACCAATAAATTTTCAGCATTCACTTCTTTATTGAAATCAATGCGGCCAGAAAGATTTAGTAATGATGTTTTAAAAGGATTAGATCCAAGACGAACCTTCAAGTCGCGTTTGGGAGCATAAATAATAACCCTTTCAAATCCTGATTGCTCTGGAATAAACCCTCCTAATTTATCTAAAAGAGTTGCTCCGATCAATCCGAAAGATTGCCCTTGATATTCCAAAATTGCTTGTCCATCAACAATATGTGTATTATGACCGTTCTTATCAATAGCATTCATTCCGGACATCTCCAAAAAAGTACTGTCAACTCCAATCAGTGCAGCATTTACCCATTTTTTCTCGTGCTTGATTACGACAACTTCTTCAATGGCCCGAGAAACATTTAACACACCATCAATTTTTCTCAACTCATTTAAACTGATTAAATCAGTAGGAAAAGTTTTTCCTACTTCAGAACGGATGGTAATGTCTGAATCAAAATCCGAATACAATTCCTCAATCATCGACTCGATGCCGTTAAAAGCAGAAAGTAAAATTACCAGTGCTGTTGTTATAACAGCTATTCCGACCACAGAAATCCGTGTGATTAGATTAATCACATTCTTTCTTCTTTTAGAGAAAAGGTATCGCTTTGCTATAAAAAACGGAACGTTGATGGAGTTTATTTCTTTTTAAGTAATTGGTCTATTTGAGCTGCGTAATCCAATGAGTCATCAATCAAGAAGACTAATTCTGGTATTTTTCGCATGTTCTTTAATCTTTTTCCAACATCGCCTCTGATCTTACCATTGTGTGTCTTTATGTTTTCCAGCACTTCCTTTTTGTCGGGGCCTGCAAAAACAGATAGATAACAGCGAGCTAGTGAAAGATCTGAAGTAACCCTTACCGAGGTCACAGAAACCATTGCCCCAAGACATATTTCGCGGGCATTACGTTGAAAAAAAGTGGAGAGTTCTTCTTGAATCACTCCTTCAATTTTGTTTTGTCTTATTGAACCCATGCCGCAAAAATACGAATACTTACACCCTAAATTCAGTCAAAGGAAAACAAAACTTATCTTTGTTGCACCATGAAGGACATACTTCAAATCTACAAATACACATTTGCCTATAGAACACGCGCGATTTTAGTCATCGCCTGCAACTTGCTTTTTGTAATTTTCAATCTACTGTCACTTGTACTTTTTATTCCCTTTCTACAACTTATTTTTAATTCAATAGATAAGAAAACAGCACTCTCAGAGCCCAAATGGACAGGAGAAATAACAGATTTGATTATCTATTTAAAAGACTCCTACAATTACTTTATGCAGGAGATGGTGAATAATAATCCTAAAGAAGCGCTCTTTTTTGTTTGCATCTCTGTCTTTCTCGCTTTTTTGCTTAAAAATATTTTTCGTTATGGGGCTGTTTGGCATCAGTCTGAACTGCGCATGGTCGTTGTAAGAGACATCAGGAATAAACTTTTCCACAAAGCAATGAATCTACCATTGTCTTTTCACACCAATGAGCGAAAAGGAGATTTAATGTCGCGAATGAATAGTGATGTCGGTGAGATTGAAATTGCAGTTGTAGCGATTCTTGAGTTAATCTATCGAGACCCCATTGCCATTATCATCAATATTTCAGCCTTAATATACTTGAGCCCAAAACTCACCCTTATCTCTTTTGTTTTACTCCCGATTTCTGCCTTTGTTATTTCCAGAATTGGTAAAAGCTTAAAGAAAACTGCTAAAAGTGGGCAAGAGCAAATGGGCCTTTTATTTTCGAATATTGACGAAGGTCTGGGTGGGATACGCATCATAAAAGCATTTAATGCGATTGATCAAATCTATAATGCATTTAAACAAGTAAATCTTCGACACCAGCAGTTAATCACAAAAACTTTCAGGAAAAAGGACTTATCTCCGATACTCAACGAGACACTCGGTGCTGGGGTTATGCTTTGCCTCGTGTGGTTTGGCGGCTCTATGATTTTAGACATTAATAATGCCCAAGGGCTTACCGGAGAAGTTTTTATTACGTTTATAATTGTGTTTTCCCAGTTGCTTCGTCCAATTCAAGGAATATCTACCAACCTTGCCTTCATGACTAAAGCAAAAGCTTCTCAAGATCGAATCAACGAGATATTAGAAACTGATGAAAAAATCTATGAAATTGACAATCCTATCGCCCTGTCAGAGTTAAAAATTGGTTTACGTTACGAAAATGTTTCATTCCGATACAAAGATGAATTCGTTCTAAAAAATATTAATTTAAATGTGCGCGCAGGCCAGACCGTTGGGCTCGTTGGAGAATCAGGAAGTGGCAAATCAACACTTGGTGATTTACTCCCAAGATTTTATGACGTCACTAACGGAAATATCTATTTCGATGATATTCCTATAACCCATGCTTCAATTCGCGATTTGCGAAATCACATTGGTATTGTGACTCAAGAATCAATATTGTTTAATGCTTCAGTGAAAGAAAATATAGCATTTGGAATGCCAAATGCTACGATTCAAGAAATCATGGAAGCTGCAAGAATTGCTAATGCCCATGACTTTATCTCAGCGCTAGAGGATGGTTATAATACTAATATAGGTGAGCGAGGAAGTAAGCTTTCTGGCGGACAAAAACAGCGAATAAGTATTGCACGAGCAGTTTTAAAAAACCCTGCGATTCTTATTCTAGACGAGGCAACATCTGCATTGGATACCGAATCAGAAAAAGTTGTTCAAGAAGCTTTAGATTATTTAATGAGAGATAGGACTACCCTCATAATTGCGCATCGTTTGAGTACAATAATTAACGCTGATGAAATAGTGTTATTATCAAAAGGTGAAATCAAAGAGAGAGGTACGCACAAAGAGCTGATGGCATTGAAGGGAATGTATTACAATCTCTGCTCTTTACAAGGCATACAAACCTGAATTTTCGTTGATTGAATTAGTATTTCTATTAGAATGCATTGTAAATTTAATCCGTCAGTTTATAGTTTTTGATAATCATGGCCTGTTTATTGCGCTTTGAGAGCAACTTAAAGACTAAATTTGCGTCATAAAATAACATTGAAAGGCCCTTCATACATATTAATTCTATTCGTTTTTGGAACGCATCTAATTTCCAATGCTCAGCTTGTTACAAATCCAGGATCCGCAAATTCCCTCGTTCAAAATGTCTTATTAGGCCCCGGAGTGACTGTTTCCAATATAACATATAATGGAAGTGCTACTGCCATAAGTCAATTCACAGCATCAGGAACAAATCTTGGGATATCGAGCGGAATTGTTATGACCACAGGAACGACAAATAACAATGGTGCTGGTCCGCAGGGCCCAAACAATCAAACCAATTCTGGTGTCGATAATGGCGCCGGGGGCTCAGGGCTTCTCTCGAGCATTATTGGTGGAACAGCAACTTTAAATGCTGCCATACTTGAATTTGATTTTATTCCTTATTCTGATACAGTTCGTTTCAAATATGTTTTTGGCTCAGAAGAATACCCTGAATTTGCCCCGCCAAACAATTCTTCTTACAACGATATTTTTGGGTTTTTCATTTCAGGGCCCGGTATTGCGGGAACTCAGAATATTGCCAAGCTTCCATCGGGCGCTGTAGTGTCAATCAACAATGTTAATCAAATAACAAATTCTGCATATTATAATAATAACGGCGATGGCTCAACATCCCCACAAAACTCATCACCTCTGTACATTCAATATGATGGTTTCACGGATGTTCTCGAGGCATCCTCTCGAGTTCAATGCGGACAAATATATCATTGGATTCTTGCAGTAGCTGATGTGGGGGATGGTATATACGACTCGGGGATCTTTTTAGAGGCAAATAGCCTGTCGTCTAAAACGCCTGTTGATATTTCTTATTCACTATCCGAAATAGCTTTCCCATCCGACCCTGATCAAATGGCCGAAGGATGCGTTTCAGCGCTTATCACGCTAGAAAGGGGCACAGGCAACCTGAACTCTTCACTCACTATCCCAATAAATGTATCAGGCACCGCTACTGAAGGCTTAGACTTTACAACTTTACCTGCATCAATTACTTTTGCCTCTGGTCAATCAATAGTAACCATTTCTCTTGATGCATTCGCTGATGGTCTGGCT
>CAMATR010000115.1 GCA_945861175.1 Chitinophaga pinensis
TGCACCTATTATGCATCGCATACGGTCGGTTAAGGAGAAAGAGGAACTCGAGCTTTTACAAAAGGCTTGCAGTATTACCGAGTCTGGATTTAGACGCCTGCTTGGATTTATTAAACCAGGTGTTTGGGAATACGAAATAGAGGCTGAATTAGCCCATGAGTTTTTAAGAAACCGATCAAACGGTTTTGCTTACACTCCAATCATTGCCTCGGGAAAGAATGCGTGCGTATTGCACTACATCGAGAACAATAAGAAATGTTTGGATGGTGATGTGATTTTACTCGATGTGGGAGCTGAATATGCAAATTATTCTTCCGATCTAACGCGCTGTATTCCCGTGAATGCTAGGTTTACCAATCGTCAAAGACAAGTGTACAATGCAGTTCTTTTTGTTAAAAAAGAAGCAGAAAAGCTATTGGTTCCTGGAACAATGCTGGCTGATTATCACAATGAAGTTGGTAAAATCATGGAGAGTCAATTACTTGCTCTTGGATTAATTGATCAAACAGACATTAAAAATCAAAAGTCAGAATTGCCCGCATATAAAAAATATTTCATGCATGGAACTTCCCACTTTTTGGGACTTGACACGCATGATGTTGGAATATGGAACGAGCCGATTCAAGCAGGAATGGTGTTTACTTGTGAGCCGGGTATTTATATCCCAGAGGAAGGTTTAGGTATCCGTTTAGAAGATGATTTAGTCGTTCAAGCTTCTGGAGCACCATTTAATTTAATGCGCAATATTCCAATCGAAGCTGATGAGATTGAATCACTTATGAATGCAAAATAAGTTGCTAGCGCATTCTTCAATTGGGAATGGAAAACCTGTGGTTTTTCTTCATGGATTTTTGGAATCTAAATCTATGTGGGATTATTTGCATTTTTCAACAAACTCTTTTCGTTTTATTTTTATTGATCTTCCTGGTCATGGAGAAACTCCGTTTGATGATGAGAATGAAATACCATCTATTGCCTATTATGCTGATAAAGTTCGCACTTTTTTAAGAGAATATAAGATTGCCTTATATGATATAGTAGGCCATTCAATGGGTGGTTATGTGGCTTTGGAGCTTAAAAAAAGTGATCCTAACTGTCAGAAAGTAGTCTTGCTGAATTCTAATTTCTGGGAAGATACTGAACAGAAAAAAAGAGATCGTATCCGAGTTGCAAATCTTGTTTTTAAAGCCAAGAGTTTATTTATTTCAGAGGCTATTCCTGGATTATTTTTCTCAAAAAAAGTACAAGACGTTGAAGTACAAGACTTGATAAATGATGCAAAAAAAATGACTTCAGATGTCATTGCCTATGCAGCTTTGGCAATGCGAGAGAGGAAAGACCTTACCAGTATTCTGCAGGCGAATCCATCGGATTTTATGATTCTCTCAGGTCAGCATGACCCACTTATTGAGCCTGAAGAGATGAGGTCCAGGCTTCCATCTGGTCTTATTCGTTTGATTTTTATTGAAAATGCGGGTCACATGGCACACATTGAGCAATCTGAAAAGACGAAGGAAGTCATTTGTGATTTTTTACAATGAAAGGGAAAGCCAACTATTACTAATGGGTTCTGCACGTGTTCTTGCTTGCTTGAGAAAGATTTGTGCTCAATAAAAGGTGACTTAATATGGATGGCGGCTCTTATTAAAAGAGAAGTCTAATCGGCGGGGTAATAAAAAAGACTTATGGCTTGGGTCAATCCTTAAAATGACCCCAACCCTGTGCATTTAAGGTAACCGCTGAGCCGTTTTTATCTACGTAATAAATGCCATCTTGTTCGTTGGTCATGTGTCCTATGATTGTCATGTGCGGATTACCTTTGATTTTATCAAAATCTTCTTGCTTGATGGTGAACAGCAATTCATAATCTTCTCCACCATTTAAGGCGCATGTACTTGGATCAAGGTTGAAATCCATCGCTATCATTGAAGTTTTTGCATCAATCGGAATTTTTTCATCATAAATGTGACAACCTACTTTGCTTGACTTGCACAAATGAAGAATTTCGGAAGCCAAACCATCCGAGATATCAATCATAGATGTAGGAATAACCTCTAATTCTTTCAAGAATCCAATGACGTCTTTTCTGGCCTCTGGCTTTAACTGACGTTCGATGATATAATCATGTCCGTCGAGGTCTGGCTGAATCTCTGGATTGGCTTTAAAAACCTCTTTTTCTCTTTCTAGCACTTGAAGCCCCATATAGGCAGCGCCAAGATCGCCGGTTACGACCAGTAAATCGAATTCTTTCGCACCACTTCGATAGGTGATTTCGGACTTTTTCGCTCGACCAACGGCAGTAATACTAATCGTTAATCCCGATAAAGAGGAAGTTGTATCTCCTCCAACAAGGTCCACCCCATAAAATTCACATGCAGCATTGATCCCTTCATATAACTCTTCCAATGCTTCAATAGGAAAACGGCTAGAAACGGCTAACGAAACTGTAATTTGTTCCGCTTTTCCATTCATCGCACAGATATCTGAAACATTTACAGCGACTGATTTATAACCCAAATGCTTTAGCGGCATATACATAAGATTAAAATGTATCCCTTCAATAAGCATGTCGGTGGAAATAAGCAATGCGTCATCTTTAGAAATATCTATTACCGCTGCATCATCACCCACACCGAGTAAAGTACTTGCTTGCTTTGCTTCTAAATTTTTTGTTAGGTGGTCGATAAGGCCAAATTCCCCTATTTGACTGAGATCTGTGCGGTTTTCGCTCATACGTTTTTTTTGCAAAGGTAAGAAAATTGGGGGAGAGATTTTCTTTAAATAAAAGCAAAAACAGCTCTATTTTTCGGATATTCATTTTTGAATCACTTGCCACTTATTTAACGATGGTCAAAATTTGTGACCGCAAAAAAAGAACGCTTCCGTTTGTTTTAGCACAACAAGGATTGGCAAATGGATGGTTTAGTTAAGGATGTTTTGAGAAAACTTAATTAATTGGGGATGTCAATTTGCAAAAACCATTCGTTTACTCTCTAACTTCTGATTATCTACAAACAAAGAATAGGTAAATGATCCTGATTTTCCGTAACCGTGAACATATTGAACTTCATTGATTTCGTCGTTCAGATTGATCGAAATACGTTGAATTTCTTTCCCGTTGAGGTCTTCAATTGATATCCATGCAGCTTTATACTTGACAGGATTTTTCATGTAAACGCCGATAATCGTTGCCTCGTCAAAAGGATTTGGCTTGTTCTGTAAAAGATGAAAAGGTTTTGAGTCTTCAGTTTGCAATTCATTAATACCTATCTGGCTGTCGAAAATATTGATCTCTTTTGAAAAAAGACTTTCCATTCCGTTAGCATCTAAGGAAGCGACACTTACAAAGTAATTGGCTGCCTGAATAGGATAAATGGTGTCGACAATTCCGTTGATTGTATACACAGAATCCCAATCATTAGTTAATGTTCTTAGGCCAACCCTGTATTCAGGATACTGTGTTTGGTCGGTAATTTCAATGATTAGGCCGGGGCCCGCAATCGTATGAATTATGAAATCCGGTTTGTGAGGTCCTTTTGCAGCAATGGTCGCCCCCGTGCCATTGATAACGGCATTTCGTGCCAGGTAGTTGAAGTTCACAAAGAAGCTGTCTATCTCGCCGTTCAGATCCGTGTCTATGCCTAAAACATCATTGCTCGTGTGCTGACGGTCAGTGTAACCTGTCCCGTTTGAAGCATCCCCATGTTCATTGGCCGAAGTGAATCTGCAGGCAGAAAAATTTTTTTGTCTGAAAGGGACATGATCTCCCGACCTACCTGAGCGATCTTCAGGGGTCATGATGGATACCAACATTGGAACACTAGCGTGCTGCACCAGTTCTTCCTTGTATTGAAGCTTTAAGAATCGTGACAATTGTTTATGCGATGAATTGAACCCGCCATAAGAGAAAATCCTTACTTGGGTGCTGTCAACATCATTCAATCCGGGACAAGATGGCGCCGAAGAAGTGTTTCCACAGATAACACCACCTATCACATCGTTGTTGAAGACTGCTTTTACGGGAATCGTATTATTTTGACAATATAGCGCAAACGCATTTGACCCATAAAGCCCTTGTTCCTCGCCGGTTGTGAGCATAAAGACAACTGTGTTGGGGTAGGAAAAATTACTCATGACGCGGGCCAATTCGAGAACCAATGCAGAACCTGAGGCATTGTCTTCAATTCCTTCTGCTGTGCAAAGAATATCGCAAGAATTTTCGCATCTGCTGTCTAAATGCCCTTCGATAATGATTACCTCGTGCTGATCTGCATTCGTGCCTGGTAAAACTGCTAGAATATTTTTGTGTTGAGTTACTGAGCAAATATTCTGATTAAATTGAAAATAGGAGGGAATCAATCTGTCTTCGTTTAGCGAGCTGAATTCCTGGAATTTTGAAAAAGCCCATCTTCTTGCTGCGCCAATACCAGTAGCTGAAGACAAGGTGTCTGAACCTGTATTTCTATTCTCAAATGTTGCCAATTTTAAAATATAGGCCTTCAATGAGTCGGGTTGAACATTGTTTTGAATGTATTGAACCATCTGCTGATGGTCGGAAATAGGGTTTGACGACGCAAATTGTAAAGGATTGAAAGTTCCTTTTATCACTTGATCGGCAATCGTATTAGTCACCAGTAGGTTGGTTTGACCACTTAAAATCGAACATGCAAATAGAAATAAAGACAGAAGTAGTTTTTTCATACCAGAAA
Organism: Chitinophaga pinensis; assembly: GCA_945861175.1. Taxonomy (GTDB): domain Bacteria; phylum Bacteroidota; class Bacteroidia; order Flavobacteriales_D; family Crocinitomicaceae; genus M0103. The sequence goes on from CAMATR010000115.1 coordinate 4,710, forward strand.
GATACATTTTATATAACTATCGAATGGTATTTTGCCTATACTCTAAATACAAAAAGCAATCAATGAGCTAATCGAGTGATATTATTCACACATCATGCCCTTGTGAAATGTAACTAGGTTGTTTGCACGTTGTCTTTCCTTGACCTAAAGAATTGATATCACCCTCCTGTTATATTCACTCGTGCTGAGAGTTTTTGAAGAAAAACGTACCAGGTCTTGAAAAAAATAATTTGCTGGTAAAAAGCAAGTATTTTTTAATGAAAAAAGGAGCTGTTAAGCTCCTTTTTTTGTTGGCCCACTAGGGCTCGAACCTAGACTCTTCTGTACCAAAAACAGACGTGTTGCCAGTTACACCATGGGCCATTTCGAAGTGCAAATTTATAAACAAAAATTATTCGTGAGGAAAAAATCTGAAAATATTCCGTAATTTTTTTCTGAACGATGGGTTTTGATAAATAAATTGGCATTTTTTCATGATTAAGATCAGTAATGCAGCGTTAATATTTTTAAATTCGCATCGCCTGTGAAATTCGATTGTTTTGAATTTCAATGGAATTAAAAAAAATAGGATGACATACAACAAGTGGAATACATACCTGGGATGGATAGTTTTTCTCATTTCAACAGCTGTTTATTTTATAACAATTGAAGATACTGTAAGTCTATGGGACTGCGGGGAATACATCACGGCAGCTTATAAATTGGAAGTAGGCCATCCTCCAGGGGCCCCATTTTTTATGGTTTTTGGGAGATTGTTCTCATTTTTTGCCGACTCCGAAAATGTTGCTGTTTGGATCAATAGATTATCGGCTATATGCAGCTCTTTGACTATTCTATTTATGTTTTGGTCGCTTACGTTGTTGGTTAAGAAAATGATTTTACGTGACAAAAAGGAACTTTCTTGTGGAGATAAGGTGGCAATTTTTGCTAGTGCGGCAATAGGTTCTTTGGCTTATACTTTTTCTGATTCTTTTTGGTTCTCTGCTGTTGAAGGTGAGGTTTATGCGATGTCATCTTTATTTACGGCAGCCATCTTTTGGGCAATTCTGCGTTGGGATGAAGAGGTTGTGCAGATAGAAGACGGCACACTTTCAGCTGATGTGTCGCCAAACCGCTGGTTATTACTAATTATGTTCTTGCTTGGCTTAGCAATTGGGGTCCATTTATTGGGTATTCTTGTTGTTCCAGCCATTAGTTTTGTTCTCTATTTTAGGTATGCAAAACAACCAGATGTTAAAGGAATTGTATTAACTGGGATTCTATCAATTGTTATTCTAGCCTTCATACAGGAAGGTGTGATACCGGGTTCAATTTCTTTGGCTTCTGCCTTTGAGGTAGCATTCGTAAATTCACTTGGTTTACCATTTTTCTCGGGAACAATTTTCTTCTTTGCAGGGCTAATTTTAGCTTGTTTTTGGTTATTGAGATTTGCTAGAAAGAAAAATAAATCAATGGTTTACAATGCAACAATGGGATTGATACTTTTATTGATTGGTTATGGTTCATTTGCGGTAATTGTGATTCGTTCAAACGCCAACACACCACTTGATGAGAATGACCCTGAAAATCTTGTGACCTTGCATGCT
>CAMATR010000116.1 GCA_945861175.1 Chitinophaga pinensis
ATTTAATCCGATAGAAAATAGATAGTCATGAAGGAGGATTTTACAGAACAACTATTTAAGAAGTCATATACAGAACTAACTGTTGAGGAAAAGAATGTGATTGCAGAATGGTGCACTTCAGAAGAAGATTTTGTGCATATGGCTTCTGTAATTCGCCTGGCTTCCGCAGTTCGAACAGAAAATCAGTTTGAACCAAATTCATCAACAAAGGACTCGTTAGACACCCTTTTTATGCAGCGCCATCCAAAAGCTATTTACTCTAATTTGTTTGGCGCGATTATGTCAGTAATTAATCCTCCTGAACAAGTTTTTTATCGAAGACCTTTGATGCAATTTGCAGCTATTCTTTCTGCTATTTTAATTTCTCTTCCATTTCTATTTGATAATGAAAAAGAGATCCAAAATCCAAAAGATAAAGAGTTAATTAGTACGAATAAAGAGATTAAGCCAATTAAAAAGAAACTCAAAGAAAATAGTAAAGAAGAGGTAGTGAAATCGAAGTGGCAAAAAAACAATCCTTTACTACAAGCGAGTGCGGACTTTCCGTCAGAACAAATTGAATCATCCACTTCGGGAATGAGTATTTCTGAGATAGGTTTAGCTGAGTTTAGCGATGATGAACCTGTTTCTGCTCCTATGATGTTAGAGGAGGCACCAGCAATGCGTGTAGCTGCAAAAAGTGAGGTGTTTAATCATTCAGATGGTATTTACAATGGGGTTCCTCTCAAATATTCAATCAGTATCAAGGATAAGCCCGAACTAATAGACTTGATTACTGTAGCTTTTTAGAGTTTTATTATAAAATGCTCCTTTTCTTGTCCTGGTCGCAATGCAATAATCCCCATTCTGAAAAGATCGATAGTTAAATGGTATTTGGGATTATTTATTATTTCTTTCCAAGATTCATACATGGAATCACTCCAGCGTATATCGTCAAGAATTATGATTGTTTCTTCATAAATATAATTTCTTAAAAGATCTAGATAAGAAATTAAAGCTTTACCATCGTGATGTCCATCAATAAAAACTAGGTCATACTTTTTGTTAATCAAATCCTTGAAAAAGGAATGAAAATCGCTTTGGATAAAATGCACTTTACTTTTATCGCCAATAAAATTTTCTTTAGCAACTTCTAAGGTCTTTGGACATCCCTCAATAGAATAAATTGCTGCTTCAGGGCAGCCATAATGGAGATGCATCGTTCCTATACCCAGAGAGGTTCCTAATTCTAAAATATTTTTTGGGCATTTGAACGAAGATAATTGAAATAATAGTTCAGCATATTTTCCTGTTGAAGAGCTATTTCGAAAGATGGATGAAACTTTTCTTTGTGGAAGAAGCTTTTTTGAACCGGCTCCGAAGTCTTTCACATTAATCTGTCTAGCATCATATTTAAATTTTCGAAAAACACTCGTTCGTATCTGCTTAAACTCTTTAGAAAGTTTTTGTGTCAAGCATTCATTAACAAAACGGTAGACAAAAGGAGAATGTATCCCATGTCTTCCCTTGGCATTCCAACGATATTTTATATATTCGAAGACAATTTTCACTTGACAAAAGTAAAGAATCTATTACCAAACATGACTGAAATTAGCGCTGAATACTTAATAGCTATCCAAAGAGAGAGAGTTTTTTCGGAAAACCCTGCATTAGAGCTAGTAGCACCATGCAAAGTAGGTGAAGGAATCTTTAGGCCATCCCTTTTGCAGAAAGAATTTTTTATCAAAGCATTTCAAAGTGAATCACAAAAATTGACATTTTTTATTCCTGCCTCGGGTGCAGGATCTCGCATGTTTCAGTTTTTGTATGATTTTTTAGAAACACCTAATGATGAAAATAGGGCGCAAGTAGAGCGCTTCATTAATTCAATTGAAGATTTTGCTTTTTTCAAATTATTACCTTTTTCATTCCGTAAATCAATTTTAAAAGATGAGGTTGAAATTGAAGAACTAGTGAGATATTTACTGAATACAGAGGGTTTGAACTTTAGTGTCTTACCCAAAGGTTTGATTCCATTTCATGCTGCAGATCCATTTGTCCTCAATCCATTTCAAGAGCATTTGTTGCAGGGTGCAAAACTAGATGTGGAAGAAATAAAATTTCATTTTACTATTCAGAGCATATTTCAAGATAAAATAAGAGAAAGTATATTTTTTGCTGAAGGAATGCATGGTCAACATTTTGAAGTTACATTTTCAGATCAATCAAAGGATACTGATTCATACGCGTTTTTAGATGATCAAACATTACTTGTTAATGAGATTGGTGAAGCTGTTACCCGTCCAGCTGGACACGGTGCATTGTTGGAGAATTTAAATTCTTTGGACGAGGAATTAATTTTTGTGAAGAATATTGATAATGTTCAACACATCTCAAAAAGTAGTCTGTCTATTGAAGTAGGTCAAATGCTTGGCGGGATGCTACTTGAGTTCCGTAAACAGGCCAAAAAGCTCTATGCAAATCCTGATGAGTCGGGTTTAAATGAATTAAATAAAATCTATCAAGTTTTCTCAGAATCTGAATTGAAGGGACTTCATAATTCGGAAGAATATAGAAATTTGCTGAATCGACCAATCCGCGTATGTGGAATGGTTAAGAACGAAGGTCAGCCCGGAGGAGGGCCTTTTTGGGTAAAAGAAAAAGGAAAAGTCAACAAACAAATTGTTGAAAAAGCTCAGATTTCATCGACAGGTGAGCAATTTAGATTAATGGCTCAAAGCACGCACTTCAATCCTGTTGTAATGGCTATTTGTCCACTTTCAATGGATGACAAAAAGTTCGACCTAAATGATTTTAGGGATACATCAAAATATTTTATTGTCAACAAAACAGAGCAGGGTAAGAAAATAAGATACATAGAACAACCTGGGCTATGGAATGGAAGTATGGCTAATTGGAATACCATTTTTGTTGAGTTACCATCATCTGTATTTAGCCCAGTAAAGACTGTTTTAGATCTTTTAGGGGATTTACACAATACAAAATAAGCCGATGAGACACATCGGCTTATTGCGGTTATTTTAAAATAATCACACAATCATCCTGCTCAACCATTGTATTTTCATTGAGTAGAATATTGTTAATTACACCGTCTTTTGGCGAATTTATTGTTGATTCCATTTTCATAGCTTCAATCACAAATAATGGCTGTCCTTTCTTAATCTTATCGCCCTCCTTAGCTATAATTTGTACAAGTTTTCCTTGAAGCGGAGCTCCAATATCATTTGCTCCAGAAATTTTTATATTCGCAGCTTTAGTTACTTTTATTGAAATGTCCTTAACAAGAATGTTTCTCGTTTGTCCATTTATTTGGAAGAAAACTTCGCGCATTCCATCCTGGTTTGGTTCACCCATGTAACGAAAACGTATCAATAAGTTTTTTCCTGACTCCAAATTGACAAGAATTTCTTCATTTGGCTTCATGGAAAAATAAAAACTAGGAGTTGGAAGCTTTTCAACGGTACCAAAGTGCTTTTTGAATTGATAGAATTCTTGAAATACTTTAGGATACATTACATATGATAGGTAGTCTTCCAAGGATAAGCTGTCATCAAATTTTTCTTTAAAAAGTTTGAATTCGGTATCTAGATCAATTGGCTTTATATGTGCATTTGGTTTTTCTGTGTAAGGTTGAACGTCTTTCAAGATTATTTTCTGAAGTTCTCTTGGGAAACCACCATATGGCTGACCTAGGTCACCTTTGAAAAGTTGTTTAACAGAATCTGGAAAGGAAAGTGTGTCTCCTTTGATCAGAATATCATCTGCTGAAAGATTATTAGATGTCATGAAAAGAGCCATGTCTCCAACTACTTTTGAAGAAGGAGTTACCTTTACTATATCACCAAATAATTCATTAACAACTACATAGTTTTTTTTGATTGTATCGAATTTATCTTCTAAGCCCAATCCTCTTGCTTGTGGCAGAAGATTTGAATACTGTCCGCCAGGGATTTCATGGTCGTAAACTTCCGCTGTTCCGGCTTTTAGTTCACTTTCGAATGGATAATAATATTCACGAACAACTTCAAAATAATTTGAATAATCATTTAGTGATTGAAGATTTATGGGATTTTCTCTTTCATGACCCTGAAGAGCTGCGACTATAGAATTAAAGTTTGGCTGAGAAGTCAATCCGCTCATTGACGATAATGCTACATCTACAATATCAACACCTGCATCTATTGATTTTATGTAGGTAGCAGATTGAATGGAAGAGGTGTCATGTGTATGCAGATGAATTGGAATCTGAATAGACTTTTTAAGTTCAGTAATCAATAGTTCTGCCGCGTAAGGCTTGAGTAGCCCAGCCATATCTTTAATCGCGAGAATATGAGCGCCTGCATCTTCAAGTCGTTTAGCAAGATCGATATAGTATTGTAAGTTATATTTTTGTCTGTTGGGATTTAAAATATCCCCAGTATAACAAATACATGCCTCTGCCAATGAATTGGTGTTGTTTCTGACAGTTTTTATGCTGTGCGCTAATCCATCAAACCAGTTAAGAGAATCAAAAATTCTAAATATATCAATACCATTTTCAGCACTTTTTTCTATAAATTTTTCAATGATATTGTCTGGATATGCGGCATAGCCAACAGCATTGGTCCCCCTAAAAAGCATTTGAAGAAGAATGTTTGGAGCAAGAGATCGTATTGTTCGTAAACGTTCCCAAGGGTCTTCATGTAAAAACCTCATTGTTACATCGAACGTAGCACCCCCCCAAACCTCAAGTGAAAATAATTCTGGAACATGCTTGGCGTATCCCTCAATCATTTTAAACATATCGTCATTTCTTAGGCGAGTAGCGAAAAGCGACTGGTGCGCATCACGAAGTGTGGTGTCTGTGTAGTGAATTTTTTTGTCTTCTTTAATTTTTTGAATAAATGCGTCACGACCAAGTTCCAACAACATATCTCTACTTCCTTTAAGATATGGAGTAGACTTTTCGACAAATGGAATAGTTGGTTTTCTAAACGTTTTTTTCTCATCTATTAGTTTAACATCAGGGTGTCCATTCACTTTTAATTCAGCAAGGTAGCGAAGTAGCTTAGTGCCCCTATCTTTATCAAAACCATATTGAGGTGCAAGAAGTGAAGTATTTTCTTGTATGAAACCAACCGTAGCTTTTCCTGCTTGAAAAGTTTCGTTTGCCATCACATTGATCAGAAAGGGGATGTTTGTTTTTACACCTCTGATCCTGAATTCTTCCAATGTTCTTTTTAAACGGTTTGATGCACCTTTTAATGTTCTCCCACTTGCAGACACTTTAACAAGCATGGAATCAAAGAAAGGAGAAACTTTAACACCAGAATAACTGCTTCCTTCATCTAGTCTTATACCATACCCTCCGGCATTTCGGTAAGCAACAATTGTTCCGAAGTCAGGTTTAAAATCATTTTCAGGATCTTCCGTTGTGATTCGACATTGGATTGCCCAACCTTTTACTTGAACATCTTCCTGTGTTTGAATGAATATTTGACTATGCGACAGAGGATGACCTGCTGCTATTATAATTTGAGAGCGAACAATATCGATTCCCGTTATTTCTTCAGTAATTGTATGTTCTACTTGAATTCTCGGATTTACTTCAATGAAATAGATATTTTCTTCAGAATCGACTAGGAATTCTACTGTACCAGCATTATTGTAATTGACATATCTTGCAATCCGAAGAGCATACGAATAAAGTTTTTCTTTAGTTTCTTCTTTTAAAATCGATGGAGCAACTTCAACTACTTTCTGAAATCTGCGCTGAACTGAGCAATCACGTTCATAAAGATGCACAATATTACCATAATTATCTCCTAAGATTTGAACTTCAATATGTTTTGGATTTTCTATAAATTTTTCAATAAAGATTGTGTCATTACCAAAAGCTTTTGATGCCTCGTTTCTCGCATCGTTGAAAGCAGTTTCTAACTCATTCTCGCTTCTTACAACACGCATTCCTCTTCCACCGCCTCCACTAGCTGCTTTTAACATTACAGGAAAGCCAATACGTTTTGCTTCATTTAGAGCATCCTCCGCTAAGACAAGTTCCATTTGGCTATCTGGTATGAGAGGCACATCTACTGCTTTTGCTACAATTTTCGCTGCAACTTTATCGCCTAATTGGTCCATTGCATTAGGATTAGGACCCACAAAAATGATTCCCTCTTCCTTACATCGTCTGGCGAATGCTACATTTTCAGAGAGAAAACCATATCCTGGATGTATGGCATCTGCATTGTTCTCTTTTGCCACCGCAATGATCTCTTCAATATCAAGATAAGGTTTCAGTGGTTCGGCTTCA
>CAMATR010000117.1 GCA_945861175.1 Chitinophaga pinensis
ATCAAATGCATTTGGTATAGGTGGCGACATCGGTTTAAAAATAGGTTACCATTTGAAATCAAAAAATAATATGTATTTATCGCCATTTATGATGATTGCATATACACCATTTCTGTATTCTCCGTTTAGTGAAGAATTATTGAACCAAACAAATGGCCTTACAAGTGAAAAATGGGCAGGAATATTAACCACACAAATCGGCTTGACATTTCATGTAAGAAAATAATAAAATGAATAAGGATACAATTTCAAATTTACAGCCGAATCAATGATTATTTTTCTAATTGCTTTTTGAACCACTTTCCTGAATCTTTTATGTATCGTTTTTGTGTTGTAAAATCAATAAACACTAATCCGAAACGAGGCTCATAACCTTCAGACCACTCGAAATTATCTGTTAAACTCCAAACTAAATAACCTGAAATTGGAACACCTTCATTTTTAGCTTTTAAAATCTGAATGAGGTAATTTCGGAAAAATTCTATTCGTAATGTATCATTAACTTGTTCCTCGATGAGTGAGTCTTTAACACAAACCCCATTTTCAGTAATTACGATATTTTGAAGGGATTTATATTCAGTGAATTGTTTTAGGATTCTATAAATTCCCTCTGGATAAATTTCAAATCCCATTTCATTGTATGGAACGTTTCTCCTTTTGGCGCTGATTTGTTTGGCCCAAATAAGGGGAATGAATGGGCTTCTTTTGACAACTAAACGAAAATAGTTTTGAAGACCGATGAAATCAAAATCAAACTTGAGTTTTTCTTCATCACCAGGCAAGTGATATCGCTTAATTTTTCGAAGAAACGGCAGATCATTGTAAGGATATCCAAGTCCTAAACTTGGTTCAATGAACATCCGGTTCAACATGGCGTCCATTCTTCTCACTGCTTTTTCATGTTTCCCTTTTCCCCTCCAAGGATCAATAATAGAGCAACTAAATGTAGTTCCAATGGAGGAATTTGGTATTTCTTGACGCAGTATCCTCCCGCTTTCAGCCATAGCCAAACAGACATGGTGACTTGCTTTTAAGAATGCACTGACACTCCTTTTACCAGGAGCGTGATAACCTAATAAATATCCCAAACCAATAAAAGCGGTGGGTTCGTTGAACACCATCCAGTGATTCACTTTTGAACCAAATTCATTGGCACAAAGGAGAGTATATTCATTAAACCAGTTAAGCACTTCCCTGTTGGCCCAACCTCCCTTTTCCTGCAAAGCCTGTGGCAAATCCCAATGATATAAAGTAATCCATGGGTCTAAACCCTGTCTTTTACACTCATCAATTACATTGTGGTAGAATTCTATTCCTTTAGGGTTTATTTTACCTTCTCCATTAGGCAGAATACGTGACCACGAAATGGAAAATCTAAAGACAGTGAAATTCATTTCTTTGGCCAGTTGGATATCCTCTTTGTAGCGATGGTAAAAGTCAGTAGCGACATTTCCATTATCACCATTTTTAACTTTCCCTTTGATAGAAAAGGCATCCCAAATGGATAGCCCCCGATCATCCTCATTCCAAGCCCCTTCTGTTTGATAGGCTGCCGAAGCTGTTCCCCATAGAAAATCTGGTCCAAAATCAGTAAATAAAGAGCTATCCGACACCCTACTCACTTGAGCAACTATTGCAGACGAATAGAATAGATACAGGAATACAAATCTCATTGATTTTAATTTTTGCTAAAATAAACTATTGAGATGTTTTGGTAGATAATTATCAATTTTTTCGATCCGTCGTATGCGGGATTTGAGCCTTAATCTTTATTAACTATGAGGTAAGATTTACAATTTTGGGATACCTAATTCAATGATCTCGGTGCTTTAGAAAGGCCTGAAATTGAGTCAATGAATCACGATTTTTTCTGTATAAATTTTATTTTCGTCGTAAATTTTTAAAAAATAAATTCCCTTAGCTTGATTACTTAAATCAAATTCTAATTCTGAAATTGAAAGAGCGGATTTATAAATTATTTCTCCTTTTAGATTTTGAATTTCAAATTTAGGATTCATTCCAAGTTCAAAACCTTTTAATGTAAATTGAAACTTTCCGGTTGAAGGATTAGGATAAATAATTTGTTTCTGCTCTAATTCATTCAGATATAATCCACTAAGAATACCCTTTCTGTATTTTACATTTCCAGCTCCGTTGTTGTCCTGATAGACTATATGTATTTCATTTCCATTTACAATAACATCTGGATTTGTTTGAACACCTGTTGTGGAGATATTCACTTGTTCTTTTGTGGTATTAAATTGATTCAATGATCCATCAATTGATAAGGCACAATATATTTCAGTATTACTTGTTTCTGCCTCTGCCCATGTTACAACCATCAAATCCCCATCGTTTGCTATTCTTGGATAGATTTGTTTTCCAGCCGAATTTGTTGGAGAATTTAATTGAATACGTTCTGTAAAACTTAACTCACTCGTCATATTGCTTTTAGAAACATATACTCTACTAAAACCCGAAGCTTTAGATTCAAATACGGTAATTAAACCCTCTGGAGTAATCGCACCATCTGGGCCTGTTGATGGACAATAATCTAAGTCCCAATTCATTTGATCTACATTATCTGCACCATTAAAATTGGATCCCCCATCGGATGAATAAACACCAAAAATATCGCGCACATTTGCATCGTTATTCCTGTAAAGCAGCACCTCTGAATCATCTTTGATAACAATTTCCGCTGGACAGCAATCACAAGCTTCACCAGGTATTGCGCTATCAATTATTATTTCTGGGGAAAAATTTAGTCCAGCATCAGTGGACATTGAATAGACGTAACTTGGGTCTGCAGAAACACCATCGTGCGCCATATAGGTTAACACAATTTTCCCTGACTCGCTCATATCTATTGCCGGCATCCAAGCCATTCCCGAATCGTGAGAGTCCACTCTTATTGTGTCTGAAAAACTCAACCCGCCATCAATCGAACGCACAATATATACTTTCCCATTTTCGTATGGGAGCGCTTTAAATACTACAATGACTGTATCTCCGGTTGTTGCTAAATCTGGTCCAGTCCAATAGGATAAATAGGTATTTAATCCACTGGGTAAAATTGAAACTGGCACGTTAAAATTTGTTCCATTTCCTTTTGCAACATATAAATATCCCTGACTTCCTTTTCCGAAAAGAACAATTGGGTTTCCATCTGCGCTTAAACTAATTCTTGGCCTTAAATTACCGTATGTTGCTCCATCGGCTACAACCATTTCGTCCCCCCAGTATATGGCCGGCTGGGCAATCGCTTTTATGTTTATTATTGTAAATAAAAGTAAGCACAATGATTTCATAAAATTCACAATTAGTAAATTAACTTTTTTAAACATTTTTGATGAATTTGAAAACTATTTAAATATACTCTAAAAATAGTCAGAATGTCGTTTAAGTTTCGACCGTTACTATTTAATTGTAGATTTTGCAATAAAGTTTTTTGAAGTTCTATCGTTTTAAATTAGTTTGCTCTTGTTTCAAGTTGTTAAGTGAATAAGCAAAAGTTCAGTAAATTTTATGGGAGATATTTATAAAAAGCCCATCGAATTATGTTCTACATCCAATTTATAACTTTTTAAATAATACATGAAACCGATGTCAAGGTTGTTTTATTTGAAATTATTATTGCTTCGAAAAAGGGGTTAAGGATAGCGAAATAGTATTCTGTCATGGATCATTCATATGTAAGATTACATCTTTAAATACCCATTCTTAAGCAGGTAATCTGCTGTATCTCTTATAGATTCTTTAGCTGAGATAAATTCTATATTAAATAGTCGCTTCGCTTTTGCATTATTTACATTAAATGGTCGACCAAGCATAGGCAACACTGACTTGATTTCCGCATCAAATAATGCGATAAATTTTATTAAAAAATTAGGAGCTTTCGCAGTCTTGATTTTGCTTTTAGGGTAAATTGATTTGAGGTATTGTGTGACGCCTACCGCAGGCATTGATTCCGAAGCAGCAAGAATTCTTTCACCCTTTGTCGCCTCAATCTTTATGGCTTGGACATGCATAAACGCAACGTCTCTCACATCGACAATGGACATATTAATATCAGGTAGCATAGGGTCCCTACCTTTCATAAATCGATCTATTAATGAAACTGAAGTTCCAAATTTATCATCGAGTGGCGCACCAAGAACAATTACAGGATTAATAGTGGTAAGTGATATTTCTGGCGCCGAATTTTTAATAAAATTCCAAGCAGCACTTTCAGCTAATGTTTTTGACTTGTTATAGGTCTCTTTTCCTAGTGGATGGTTAATATCAGTCCACATTGTTTCATCAAGCTCACTCTTTTCTACCGGTAAATCGAAGCCCCAGACTGCTGCAACTGAGGAAGTTATAATTACTCGATTAACACCAGCTCTCTTTGCTGCATTTAGTGCACGAAGGGTCCCCTCAACGGCAGGACGGGTCAACTCATTTTCGTCTTTTGGTTTAGCAAGCGGAAATGGAGAAGCCGTATGCATTAATAGGTCGATATCTTGGAGTGCAGCATCCCAACCTGAATCTTTATTCAGATCTAACTCTACAAATGTTAAGCGAGAATCAATGTTCGATAAATCTATAAGGTAGGGCAAAACTGCGTTTTTAACTTCTAACGATTTGGTAAGGTTTCGAACTGAGGCTCGAACCTCATAACCTTCATTTAGCAGTTGAAGAGTGATATGCTTTCCAATGTAGCCACTTGCTCCAGTTATCAGTATCTTTTTCATCTTAGTTTTTTCTGAATCTTTTATTAAGGTAAACAAATAATTTTTGCTTAGGTTTTATGGATTGAAGAATTATTATTCATACAGGACTTAAATCGACAGTATTGAATTTTCTTTTTGATGAATAACAAAATAATTTGCCAATTTTAAAAAAAAATAAGAATTAATCTGATATGACAATAAGTAATCAATTACAACACAAAATAGATTTTAAAACCAAACCACTTGGATCATTAGGCATACTCGAAAAAATAGCTTTGCAATTAGGACAAGTTCAAAATACCTTATATCCAAAACTTAACAATCCAACAATTGTTGTTTTCGCCGCCGATCACGGAATAGCTAAAAACGGAGTAAGTGCATACCCTCAAGAAGTTACCTTTCAAATGGTAATGAACTTTTTGCAAGGAGGAGCAGCCATAAATGTTTTTTGCAAGCAAAACGAAATTGATTTAAAAGTGGTCGATGCAGGGGTTAATTTTGACTTTGAAGCGGGATCTAATTTAGTGCATGCCAAAATTGCAAAGGGAACAAAAAGCTTTTTAAACGAAAAGGCAATGACTGATGCGCAACTGCAGCAATGCTTCGAGAAAGGGGAAGATATTGCTACTACCCTATATGAAAGTGATTGTAACATTGTGGGATTTGGTGAAATGGGTATTGGAAACACCTCGTCCGCAACCATGCTAATGAGCTACCTATGCAATTTACCTATTGAAAAATGCGTTGGACGAGGCACAGGTTTGAATGATACACAATTCGATAATAAAATTGACATACTCAAAAAAGCTCAAGCTTTTCACGGACATATTGAACACCCAAAAGAAGTATTGCAAACATTCGGTGGTTTTGAAATAGCCCAAATCTGCGGCGCAATGCTCAGTGCTTTTGAAAAAAATATGCTGATTTTAGTTGATGGTTTTATTGCCTCTAATGCTTTTTTGGTAGCCTTTAAATTAAATCCTGCTATCCTGAAAAATGCGGTCTTCTGCCACTTAAGTGATGAATTTGGGCACCGAAATTTATTGAATTATTTCAATTGTGAGCCTCTATTAAAATTAAATATGCGACTAGGCGAAGGCACCGGCTGTGCAGTAGCCTTTCCGATTATTAAAAGCGCAGAGACATTTTTGAATAACATGGCAAGTTTTGAATCTGCAGGGGTCAGTAACATAGAATAAAATGAAAGAGGAAATTAAAATATTTTTTACGGCATTAATGTTTTATACCAGAATTCCTTGCCCTAAAAACATTGATCATTCGCCTGAATATATTAATAAAGCTACAAGATACTTTCCTTTGATTGGATACATTGTAGGATTAATTTCATTCTTCATATTCTGGATAAGCTCCTTTCTGTTTGATACCAATACAGCTGTTTTATTCTCTCTCATTGCAGGAGTTTTAGTTACGGGAGCGTTTCACGAAGACGGTTTAGCTGACGCTTTTGACGGATTTGGTGGGGGTTGGACAAAAGAAAAAATATTAGACATAATGAAGGATAGCCGGGTTGGCGCCTATGGTGTAAT
>CAMATR010000118.1 GCA_945861175.1 Chitinophaga pinensis
ACTCTAAGTTTCCGCTATGCTTATCGTAAAAAAACATCTGCGAATCTTGAAGCATTAAAAGTTTTTGTTACGAATAATTGCGGTGATAGTTGGGTTCAACGTAAAACGTTGAGCGGAAATTCATTGTCGACATTGACAGTTTCTACGTCATGGGCCCCATCTAGCGCTGCTGACTGGGTAACTGTTCATATGATCAATGTAACAAGTGAATATTGGGTAGATAATTTCAGGTATAAATTTCGTTTTGAAGGAAATGGTGGGAATAACTTCTATTTAGATGACATAAACATTTATCTTGGTTCCCCGTCAGATGAATTGGTGCTTGGTATCGCTGAAGCTGGAACAATTGAGGAGTTGGCGCTTTATCCAAATCCTGCAGATCAAGAGGTAAACCTAAGATTTTCTGTTGCTACGCCACAAAATACGGCAATTCAAATCGTAGATATTACAGGAAAAGTAGTTCAAACTAATTCTGTCATGGCGGCAGCTGGCTCTAATTTGGTTATGATGGATACATCAAAACTTGCAGCTGGAACGTACATGATGACAGTTAAAACTGCTTCGGCACAAAAAGTACTTCAATTTGTAGTAAAGTAATTGATTCGAATAGTTAGTGCAAAGGCCTTCAGAAATGGAGGCCTTTCTTTTTTAATTTAAGTGACTTGCTAAAAACGAAACTAGTTCTTCTTCTGTTGCACTTTTTAACACATGAATTAGTTTCATTCCCGCGTTTGAAATTGCTTGTGCTGTCGTGTTTCCCCAGGCAATTACGGGAGTGAGAGGCACTTCATTTACCGATAAAAATGCCTTCAAATTCGATGGACTCGTAAACACATATAGATCTGCCTTTTCGATTTGTTGTGGAGTGGAAATTGTTTGATAAACCGCAATTTCCAACTTTTGCTCAGTGGGTATTTGGGAAGTAATGGTTTTATTACTGTTTAAAGACAAGGGGAAAAGTACTTTTCGATTGCCTAACCAGTTTTTAAAGGATGCCCCAACTTGTTCTGGATGCCCTGCATTGCTTCCAATAAAAGATGCATTAAGTCCCCATTTAGCTAGTTCATCTGCTGTTGCATGACCAACACAACCGATTAAAATTTGACCAGATAACTTGTGTTTTTCTAGAAAAAATTGAACACTTCGAGGGCTTGAAAAAAATACGACATCAAATGATTCTTCTACTTTGAAATCTAGTCCGACAAATGAAATCATCGATTTAGATTCTAAATGGATGCCCTGTTCCGAACAAAAGTTATGTAGTAAAGGAACGTCGGTCTTAGATCTGGATATGTATATGGATTTTATCAATCTTGTATCGACGTAAGGTCTTCTACAATGATTTCTGGCAAGGATTCATGATCATCTGTTTCGTATTCGAACCAATTTGCACCGTCTTCCCAATTTTGGCAATGTGAGACATATACAATACCATTTTCAGCGCAATATACACCTAAGGGAAGTTGACACCCTCCCTGCAGTAAATTCAGTACTTTTCGCTCAATGCCAATGCGCTGTTGCACATCTGAATGATTCATCTTTTTGAGAACTTTTAAAAGTTCAAAATCTCCTTCACGAATTTGTAATGCAAGAACTCCTTGAGCTGGTGCAGGAATAAATTCCTCTGGATCGAGCCTTTCGACATGAAATTCAGTTAAGTCAATCTTTAAACGATCAACGCCAGCTTTGGCTAATAAAATTGCGTCATATTTACCGTCTCTTAATTTTTGGATTCTTGTAGGGACATTTCCTCTTAAATCTTTAATCCCTGCATCTGGTCGAAAGCCTATAACCTGTGACTTTCTTCTTGAAGAAGATGTACCTATAATTGATTTATCTTTCAGTGACCATAGTTGCAAAGCATCAACTTTTTCTTTTCGGATTAAAAGCAAATCCGCTGGGTCTTCTCGCTCAGAAACAGCAGCGACAATCAGCCCATTTGGCTGCTCTGTTTCAAGGTCTTTATGAGAATGAACAGCTAAATCAATTTCGTTATTGAGTAGTGCATTTTCGATTTCTTTCGTAAAAAAACCCTTGCCTTCTAATTTATCGAAACTGAGATTTTGAATTGCATCACCTTGTGTAACAATAATTTTTATTTCAACAGATGCTCCTAGTTTTTCTAATTGATTTTTAACATGGTTCGCTTGCCAAAGTGCCAAGTCACTTCCTCTGGAACCTATACGAATATGTTGCATTCAGTTTTTATTTATGAGAATTTCCTTGGCCATAATCATTGGAACACTCATGTATTTCTTTTCCATATAACCAAGTACTTTTTTAAGCACCTCTTTTGAGTTTTCATCAAGCAAATCAATGTCTTTTTTAAAAATTTCATTCACTGCATTTGACCTTATTTCCTTAACTTTTCTTGGAACTTCGCGCATAGCTATTTCAACTTCCCGAATACGATGTATTTGTTTGAATTCTTCTAGAGAGCTTGCAAGGATATTCTCAACATGCGTTATTTCCTTACTGCGCTCTTTTAAATTGTCATTTGAAATTTTTTGTAATACGTTCACAGAAACATGTGTAACATTATGCGAATGTATGATTTGAGGATCAAGATCTTGAGGAAGCGATATGTCAATGACTACTTTACGACTCTCTTCCCCTGCCAGTAGCGTATTATAAATCTCAGGTGTTATTATATGACTGTCAGCACCCGTGCATGAAATGATAACATCAAACCCTCCAGAAAAATTAGCTAATTCATAAAGCGGCAATGCTTTTCCGTGAAGGTCACCTGCTAATTTTTCTGCTTTAGAGAGTGTACGGTTAAAGACTACAAACTTTTTGAATCCATGTTTTTTAAGAAAGCGACTCATGTTTGTGTTTGTAACACCAGCTCCAATAATCAAGAATCTTGCATCCAAAGAAATATTTAAATCGCGCAAGCGATGGTAAGCGAGAGAAACAACTGACACAGGTTTTGTGGCGATGCTCGTTTCGGTATAAACTTTTTTAGCAGTTTCAATAGTGTGGCGCATAAGAAGCCGGATCATATCACCTGTTAAACCATTTGAACGACAGCGATCAAATGCACCTCTTACTTGTGTAATAATTTCTCTTTCACCAATTACCATCGAATCAATGGAAGATGCAACACTAAATAGATGGTTAACCGCCTGAATACCTTTGGAGAGCTCTGCGTTATTTGAAAAAGTTAACAGTTGATCTTTAGTGAAATGCGGGTACAATGTTTCAAAAAAAACTCCAAGAAGATTTTGAGAAATAATATTTTCAGTGCAAAAAATGAATTCTACTCTATTACAGGTAGATAAAAACATTAATTCACTAAACCCAAACTTAGACTTCAAAGAGGTTAGTCTTTCTTTCTGATCGTGCTCTTCTATATGAAGCATACCAATCTCATTCACCTCAAGATTTTTATGCGTAAAAGCTGCTATGTACAAATGTTCTATCACTACAGAATAGTTTGACTTTGCAAATTTGCGAAGACTTTCAACTAGTTTTGTCATAGAAGTGTCAGCCATATAATTTAGAATGGCTATAAATACCGCATTAATCTTTTGATTAAATTCGCCAAAACACATAGATTTTGAAGACGATTGAATTTGAATCTGCACAACATGTTAGAATAGAATATGACATAGCATCAACTATGCAGCGCTTTGTGGCTGCTTTAATTGATTTCGTGGTTTTTTTGGTTTATTTCGTCATTTTCATATTAGCATTTAATCTCTCTGGTGCGTTTACGAATTATGGCACTCAACTTTTTATTTATTTACTCCTTATTAAACTGCCCTGGATCTTCTATAATCCAATGATGGAATACCTTACCAAAGGACAAACATTAGGTAAATTTGCTATGGGGATAAGGGTTGTAACCCTTCAAGGAGTTCGTCCAGGGTTTAAGGAGGTTTTTACGCGCTGGCTGTTTAAAGCAGATTTTTTATGGATTAGCGCAGATTTCTTTTTGATTTTTTGGTTCGCTTTAGGATTTTTGGGCGCTATTTTTACTGGTTTAACTCAGTATAGGCAAAGGGTGGGAGATATAATGGCAAATACCGTTGTTATTCGAGACCGTCCTTTGAAACAGCTTCAACTAAAGGATATTTTAGCCTTGCCCAAGAATTTTAATGCACCAACGTCTTATGTAGGGGTAACTCGATTTACAGATGAAGATATGCTGTTGATTAAAAATACAATTCAGCGGGTAAAAAAATATCCTAATCCTGAAACTAAGAGATTTACGGCGCAATTAGCAGATGAATCAGCCCGATTGATTGACTTGAAAGAAACACCGCCGAATCGATTAGAATTTTTGCAAACTTTACTGCAGGATTACGTTTCTTTGACGCGTTAAATAAAACAGATGGCTAAACTTTGCATTGTCCCCACTCCAATTGGCAACTTGGAGGACATTACTTTAAGAGCATTGAGAATGTTTCGCGAATGTGATATTATATATGCCGAGGATACTCGGGTAACCAAGAAATTACTTTCTTTTTATGAAATATCAAAACCTGTTTTTCCATTCCACGCTCATAATGAGCACCGTTCTTTGCAAGGGGTAATTGAGAAAATTAAATCAAATACATTGACCATATTGGTTTCCGATGCCGGCACACCTGGGATTTCAGACCCTGGATTTTTATTAGCTAGGGAATGCGCTGCGCAAGGCATTAACATGGAATGTCTGCCAGGACCAACAGCTTTTGTCCCTGCATTGGTTGCTAGCGGTTTTCCATGCGATAGATTTGTTTTTGAGGGTTTTTTGCCACATAAAAAAGGCCGTCAAACAAAATTAGTTCGATTAGCAGAAGAGGAACGAACTATAATTCTCTACGAATCACCTCACCGCTTGGTGAAGTGCTTAGATCAGATTGCAACGTTTATTGGCGCAGATAGAAATGTTTGTGTTGTCAGAGAAATTTCGAAAATATATGAGGAATACAAACGTGGGAGTGTTTCGGAAGTCAAAACATATTACGAAAATCATCCGCCAAAAGGAGAAATAGTAATAATTATTGAGGGAAAAGATGACAAAAATTAATTCAGAGGCCCTTTTCCTCGTCAAAAAAGGAAGTGCGCAAGAAAGTTTTCAGCGACGCAATCTTTTAATAAACCAACCGGAAGGATATGATGTTTTAATAGAAACCGAAGCGTTTGGGTTGAATTATGCTGATGTCATGGCAAGACGCGGTCTCTATCGCGAAGCACCCCCGTTGCCATGTGTTGTGGGATATGAAGTGGTCGGAAGGATTATAGAGGCCGGTGTAAACGTTCCGAAAGAGGCAATAGGAAGTCGTGTTGTTGCATTTTGTCGTTTTGGAGGTTACGCGAAACATGTAGTAACGCAATACCGTGCCACAGGGATAATTAATGAATTACCCGCAGAGCAAGCAATGGCATTATGCACCCAAGCCGTTACCGCATATTATATGGCTGAATATTTATCTCCAATTAGAAAGGGTGATAAGGTTTTGATTCATGCCGCTGCGGGTGGCGTTGGGACTATTTTAATCCAACTAGCTAAATTACGCGGTGCTACGGTGTTTGCTAAAATTGGTAATGAAAAAAAGGCAGATCTTGTCAAATCATTGGGGGCTGATTTCGTGATCAATTACAAAGATTCGGATTATGCCCAGCAGTTAACATCAATTCTAAAAGATGATCGATTAGATGTCTCTTATAATCCTGTTGCAGGATCTACTTTCAAAAAAGACTTGGCACTTATCGGTTCTGGCGGAAGGCTAGTTCTATTTGGTGGCTCGGAACTTACCGGGGGCAAATACGGTATATTTTCTCAGTTTAATTTCTTAAAAAAAATGGGTTTGATGTTACCTGTAGGGCTTATGATGCGTTCCAAAAACATACTTGGAGTGAATATGCTAAAGATAGCTGACAATAAACCGGAAGTTCTCGCTCATTGCCTTAAAGAAGTTCTCCGATTGCATTCGGAAGGGGCAATTGCTCCGCAAGTGGGAGGTGTTTTTTCTGTTGGGGATTTAGCAAAAGCTCATTCTGCTCTAGAGTCAGGGAATACAACCGGAAAACTTTCTGTTTTCTGGTTATAAGTTTGGTATCTTTTTTGATTAAACCCCAATAGTCATAACTTCGCAGTATGAAATACCTTGTTTATTTAATTTTCATCAGTTTAATACCCCTCCTGAATTCTTGTGTTGAAATCATCGATGATATAGCTATTAATAATGATGGCAGCGGGACATTCAAATATACGGTTAATTTAAGCTCTAGTAAAGTAAAGATTAAATCTATTCTTGCATTA
>CAMATR010000119.1 GCA_945861175.1 Chitinophaga pinensis
GTTGAAAAACCTACTGGGGAAACGATTTCAAAAAAAGAATTGAAAACAACAGAAATCAAATCGTCTATTGATGTTGCGAATAAGAAAAAAGAACAGAAAGAAAGTCAGGAACAACAAGAAAGTCAGGAACAACAAGAAAGTAAGGAACAAGAAGAGCCATTAATTGAAGAAAAATTAAATTCAAAAAAAGAAACTGTAGCCTCAGAAAAAACAAAAGCCGGCAAGTATTACATTGTAATGGGGGCTTTCAAAAACAAATCCAATGCAGAAAATTTTGTCGCTAAGCTTAATGAGCAAGGTGCTTCAGCAGAAATAACCACTCAAATGGAAAGCTTATATCTAGTGAGTTATGGCTCATATACGAATACAGAGGAGAGAAGAACGAACATTTCTAAAGCCCGGCAGATTTCGCCGCATGCATGGTTAATGATCTTTCCTTAAATTTTTGCTACGAGTTCTATTAAACGATTTGAATAGCCTGCTTCATTGTCATACCATCCAACGACTTTAATCATGTTATTTACAACACTCGTTAACTCAGCGTCAAATAAGCAACTATGAGGGTTACCTATCACATCCACGGAAACAATAGGGTCTTCAGTATAAGCCATAATTCCTTTTAAATAAGTTTCAGCCGCTTTTTTCATTGCAGTATTAATTTGCTCAACAGTGGGAGGATTGTTTGCTACAATTGTTAAATCAGTGAATGAACCATCGGGAACTGGAACCCGAACGCCACAACCACCCATTTTCCCCTCTAGATCTGGGAAAATCTTTGTGATTGCTTTTGCTGCTCCAGTAGAAGTAGGGACAATTGACTCTGCTGCAGCGCGCGCTCTTCTTAAATCTTTATGCGGAGCATCATGCAAACGTTGATCTGAAGTATAACTATGTATTGTTGTTATGTAAGCACTTTCTATCTTGCATAATTCGTGCATTACCATCATCATGGGTGCTGCATTATTTGTGGTGCACGATGCATTAGACAAAATAATATCCGATGACTCAATTAGGTGGTCATTCACCCCTAATACAATCGTTTTTATATCTTCTGAGTTCGCTGGCGCTGAAATCACGACCTTTTTTGCCCCACCGATCAAATGCTTACTCGCAGTTTCTGATGTTAAAAACAACCCTGTCGATTCAACGACAACTTCAACGCCATATTCTGACCATGGAATTTCTGCAGGGTCGCGGTATTGTAAAAATTGTATTTCCTTACCATTCTCGAAAATCAACCGATTACCAATAATTTGAAATTCATACTTCAATTTGCGGTGAACAGAATCATATTTCAGCAAATGAGCCAGTGTTTTAATATCTGAAACATCATTTACAACAGCTACATCAATTTCTTTTGATTCTAGAGACAATCTCGTAAAATAACGCCCAATTCGCCCAAATCCGTTTACTCCAATTTTTTTCATAATCTGCTATTAAGACGAATTTACTATTTTATCTCTTGTAAAATTTAAAAGCAAACAATACGACATAAAAAAACCGGCCTAAGCCGGTTTAAATTATAAGGAAATTCATCAATGCTTCACTTGAATGAATCCATGTTTTTTAACCTCCTCTCCGCTCTCAAATACGGCACGAAGAATATAATAGTAAGTTCCCTCATCGACAATTTTACCATCAGCAGTGCCATCCCATTTACCTGCAGCATCAAAGTACTCGTAAATTAAATTACCCCAACGATTAAGAATGGCACATTCAAATTCTTTTACTCCTTCATATTCAACAAAAAAGGCTTCATTTCCTGAAAGAGAAGAAAGTACAATAACGTTTGGTGCTACAATATCGCAATACATCGGTAAAATAGTAGCCGTATCGATGTGCTCATAACAATAGTTTGAAGCTGTTACAATATATTCTCCTGGTTGTGAAACAGTAATTGAAGAAGTTGTTTGCCCTCCAGGGCTCCAACTAAAACTGGTTACTGTCGAATTTTCTTTAGCAGCTATAACATAAGTCGATCCAACACAGATAGAAGTATCTAACACTTGAGTGTAAGCGAAGCCCGGAAAAGTCACAGTAGCTGATAAAGTATCTAAGCATCCATTATCGACAAAATAAATAGTATGGGATGCCCCACCAATATCATCAGGTTGAATGAGCGGATTCAAATAACTCGAATCAGGCAACTCTGAATTTGGATTCAAAAATGTTATGTCTGTGTCCGGACTTGACCAGATACCTCCCGAGAAAGCTTGAGTGCCTGCTACCTGAAAGTTGTAATCACACACGATTGTATCAGTAAACATTGTAGCCAACGAGCGAACGAACAACGAAACTGTTGTGTCATATGGACATCCAAAATTATCCACCACATTGTATGTGTAGTAAGTATTTCCCGGTGTATTTGGCTGAATAACAATCAGTGTATCATTTTGAAGTGAGGTAATCGTTGGATTATCTGTCCAAAAATCTGTCACAACAGTATTTTGATAGCCCTCATTATCTGGATAAAGACTCGCATCAAAATACAAGCCCCATTGAAAGATGTAACCATCATCAATACCTTGGTTATCTTGAACGGTAATAACCCAATTTCCATTAATAGGGCAACCAATTAAATTATTCAAAGACTGGTCAAAGTCATAAACGCCTGATGTATCCATAGAAGTAAATCCATAGTCATTTTGAATTGTGTTGCCTAATTCATCACAAATTGCCCCTTGTGTTGCACCACAACTTGAAAAAGCATAACTCCAAACAGGACTGCCAGGTGCTCCACCATCTAGATTCGTATCATTTCCAAGAAAAGTTCCAATGCCATTACCACACCCACCAGGAACCAAGGGGTCCCAACCAAATGGTGTTTGGTTATAGGCATTCATGATGGAAACAGATTGGCCATTCGGGCAGGTAAGCTCAATCTCAAGGTCACCAATATAAGAGTGTTCAATATCTAAGACTAACTGATTTAAATCACATGGATCTGTGAACGTTGTTGTATCATCAAAACCCGTAATAGCGATACTTGTGGCGTACAGTGCCCCTGAACCATCTGGTAAAAAAGTTAAGCCAGCGAAGATTCCACCTATCTGAAAATTACCACCGGGAATACTAACACCTACTGTATCTGTTGGTGTTACTCCCCCGATAAGTATGGTGTTTTCGCCAAGACATACAGAATCAAGGAAAGGTCCTGTGCCTGCAAAATTTGGTAACTGAGAAACCCTGACTTTACATGTCATACGCTCAATTAGAGGAAAACCATCTGTAATTCTTAAATCCACGTAATACCCCAATCGATCCGGAGGCTTAAACCAAATTGAATCATTCGAGAATTGCCCGACACCGCCTATTGTCCAATCATAATAACAATTACCAACATTTTGAGAGTATCCATATCCTGTTACTTCAAAGGCATAAGGGAACGTTGGCGTAGCCACAAATAATATTGAATCACCAAAACAAACATCGACATACCCTGTATCTATAGGGTTTAAAACGTTTGCACCAATACCATTTTTATATGCTTGGATGTGGGGGAAGAAAGGCTGCGGGGGGTCATCACAAGCAGCGTGAGCTAACCATCCTGTTCCTTGGTTAGATGAGTTAGAAATAAAGACTAATGTTAAACATCCGGAGGGGTTTGCCCAAGAAGCCTGAACAAAGAAACCGGTTGGATTAGTTGCAGAATTGTATGCCCCAATTAGAGGTGAAGATGTATTTGAACCATCATAAATATACAAGGTATCTGAACTATGAATATCAAATTGATAGCCAATGTTTACTGCAAATGCAATTGAAACCTTTGTTCCTTGTGTTAAATCAGGACACATAACTAATGTGTCATTGGTATTGGCTGCGTAATTACCAGCACCATCCGTAAAATTCAAAGTAATTGGGTTAATTACCCCGCAATTGATTGGATTAGAAGAACTGTAATCAGCATCAGTTAAAGCTAACTGAGCATATACAGAAGAGGAAAGCGCGAAAAGTATAAAAGTAAAAATGGATCTAAAAGTTTTCATCTTAAATTATTTCGTGGCGTTAGAATAGTTCAATTTCAAAATATAAAGGGATTGTACAGCCAAAATTTTATCTGAACCATTCAATTCATAATACAATGTTTCGTTTTCTGCAGGTTTCAGACCGTAGGTTTTCAAACCTGGATTTTTTGACTCATTAATGTAATTCAGATTTCCAGCGATTTTTAATCCTGATTTCTTTTCTGAAAGAACGGTAATTAAATTCAATGCATTTTGCTCGCAGTATTCTTCAAATGACATTTTCTTCATATCAATTGATTGTTTCGCTTCGTTTTTAGAAGCCACGGATTGACCGAACACCTCTCCTGAAGCGTTAAAAAGAGCAAGAATAATTAAGCTTTTAAGAAAATTAACTTTCATGGTATTTACAGTTATAGCAATGTAGACTCACCTGTTCAAAAAAAAGTTGCATATGGGGATAAACTTATTTTTCGACGGCGACCAAAATTAATAATTAAACTTAGTTTTGTGACACTTTTTTGAATCAAATCAGCGAACATGGAAACAAGAGAATTGTTGCGAACAGCTTCACAAGTTAGAAGAGATATTGTTAGAATGGTAGCAGGTGTGAATTCAGGACATCCCGGAGGATCTTTAGGTTGCACAGACTTCTTAACACTTTTGTATTTTGATGTTATGAAACATAATTCCTCTGACTTTTCTATGGATGGTGAAGGTGAGGATTTGTTTTTTTTATCAAATGGTCATATTTCTCCAGTTTGGTATAGTGTTTTAGCCCGATCAGGTTACTTTCCAATTAAAGATTTAGGAACTTTCAGAAAATTATCTTCTAAACTACAAGGGCACCCTTCAACTGATAAAAAATTACCCGGAGTTCGAATGGCCTCTGGATCTTTAGGTCAAGGTCTATCTGTCGGGATTGGAGCTGCGCAAGTGAAAAAGTTAAATAAAGATGCTTCTTATGTTTACACGCTTCATGGAGACGGTGAATTGCAAGAAGGGCAGATTTGGGAAGCAGCGATGTATGCTGCAGCAAATAAAGTGGATAATTTAATTGCTACTATCGATTATAATGGACGTCAAATAGACGGAAATGTGGATGATGTGCTATCTCTCGGTAATCTTAATCAAAAATGGCAAGCTTTTGGTTGGACGGTTCTTGAGATGGACGGACATAATTTCGAAGAAATGAAAAATACAATGTTAAAAGCACAAAGCCTAAGTGGTCAGGGCAAACCTATTGTGATTATTATGACAACAGAAATGGGCCAAGGTGTAGATTACATGATGGGGTCTCATAAATGGCATGGAGTAGCACCAAATGCCGAGCAACTGGTCAATGCACTTAATCAATTGGAAGAAACGTTAGGAGACTATTGAATCATTGAAAAAACTTCTTTTCATATTGTCATTCTTTTTAGTTCAGCTTACTTATGGGCAGCAAGAATTGACGAGGATACTTTTTATCTTAGACGCCTCCAACAGCATGAATGCCTATTGGGATGACAATCAGACTCGAATTCAAGCGGCCAAAGAACTTTTAGCACAAACCGTTGATAGTCTAAGGGGTACAGCAAATCTTGAAATTGCACTTCGTGTATATGGACATCAATCACCAATAACAGCAACTTTCCAAGATTGCAACGATACCAAATTGGAAATCCCGTTTGGAAAAGACAATTACGATAAAGTAAAATATCGTATTCGTTCGATTGAAGCAAAAGGAACGACACCAATTGCACGATCTCTTGAAGCAGCAGCAGAAGATTTCCCTGATCAAAATGCAAGAAACATAATCATACTTATTACTGATGGTCTCGAAGCTTGCGACAATGACCCGTGTGTTATTGCTAAAAAACTCAAAGACAAAGGAGTAAAAGTTACACCATTCGTCATAGGCTTGGGGATGGACCTTTCCTACCTCGACAAGTTTAATTGCATTGGCACCTATGCGGACGCAGAAACGAAGGATGCATTCAGAAATGTATTAAAAAACGTTGTATCTAAAGCTTTACTGAATACGACAGTTCAAATTAATTTGAATGATATTTCAAAAAACCCAAAAGAAACAGATGTAACAATGTTTTTGTATGAAGCAGGAACTACTAATTTGAAATATACATTTATTCATACTATTAATCGATTTGGGAATCCAGACACCCTGATTATGGATCCCGCTTTAAAATATGATCTTGTTGTAAACACTATTCCACTCATTATCAAAAAGAACATCACACTGCAAAAACACATTCATAATACTATCAGCGTTGATGCCCCCCAAGGATTCA
>CAMATR010000120.1 GCA_945861175.1 Chitinophaga pinensis
AATACATGATCTAAAGATTCTCCCCTAAATTTCGCCGCTTGAACAAATATCTCTAAATTTTGCACAATGGAAGGTTGTCCTGCAAAATCACTTAAAGTCTTTGGACGTAAAACCTTGTCGTATTCCTGGTCGGAATTCTGTGCAGCTTCTCCTTTGTAATCGAATGATTCGTCCATTTCAGTCATACTTACAAAAATACAAAAGCCTTCTGTTTGACAGAAGGCTTTATACTTTTATTTCAGTAAGTTACTAATGTTCTTCCTCCCCTTCGGCTAAAGGAACATTTTGAGGAATAAAATCTTGATCTGCTCCTGGTTTTGAGTAGTCATAGGGCCATCTATGAACAGTTGGCAATTCACCTGGCCAGTTACCATGTATGTGCTCTACTGGGGCTGTCCATTCCAATGTCGTCGAATTCCAAGGGTTTTGAGGTGCTTTTGGACCTCTATATATGCTGTAGAAAAAGTTGAATAAGAATAATAATTGCCCCAATGCAGCAAATATTGCAAATCCGGTTACAATAACATTTAAATCCATAATCATTTCGTATGAATTTGTATCGAATTCGTTGTAAACAGAATAATCATAATAACGACGAGGCGCACCGGCTAGTCCCACAAAGTGCATTGGGAAAAACACACCATATGCTCCAATTATTGTAATCCAGAAATGAATGTAGCCTAATCGAGTATTAAGCATCCTTCCATACATTTTAGGAAACCAATGATAAACCCCCGCAAACATTCCGAATACAGCTGACATACCCATTACTATATGGAAATGCGCTACCACAAAATAAGTGTCATGAATAGCAATATCCAACGCTGAATCAGCAAGTATAATACCGGTAACTCCTCCGGAAATGAACGTTGATACCAATCCTATAGCGAAGAGCATAGCCGGAGTGAGGACTAAAGAACCTCTCCAAAGTGTTGTAATGTAATTGAATACTTTTACAGCTGAAGGTATCGCAATAAGTAAGGTAGTAAAAACAAACACACTACCCAAAAATGGATTCATACCCGTAATAAACATGTGGTGTCCCCAAACTATAAAAGAAAGGAAACCAATTGCTAGTATGGAGCCAATCATAGCTTTGTACCCAAAAATTGGCTTACGAGAATTGGTTGCTATAATCTCTGAAGACAAGCCAAGAGCAGGTAACAATACGATATAAACTTCCGGGTGACCTAAGAACCAAAACAAGTGCTGAAATAGAATAGGTGAACCACCATGATTTGTCAGCATTTCACCTCCTACAATAATATCAGAAAGAAAAAAACTTGTCCCCGCTAATCGATCCATTATGAGCAATAATGCCGCTGACAAAAGAACTGGGAAAGAAAGAACACCAAGAACAGCAGTTACGAAAAACGCCCAAATAGTTAATGGCATTCTAGTCATTGTCATACCTTTCGTACGCAAGTTAAGGACTGTTACGATGTAATTTAACGAACCAATCAATGAGCCTGCAATAAAAATAGCCATTGAGAATAACCACATAGTCATCCCTAAGCCATTACCAGAAATTGCTTGGGGAAGTGCGGATAGTGGCGGATAAACTGTCCATCCTGCCATAGCCGGGCCTGTCTCAATAAATAAAGAAACAAACATGATTATTGAAGAGAGACAGAAAAACCAAAAGGATAACATATTCAAAAAACCTGAAGCCATGTCTCGAGCCCCAAGCTGTAATGGAATTAAAATATTAGAAAAGGTTCCAGAAAGACCCCCTGTTAGCAGGAAGAATACCATTATAGTACCATGAATTGTAACTAACCCAAGGTACATGTCTTCTTTTAAAACTCCTCCAGGAGCCCATGTCTCTCCTAGAAAAAAGGAAACGAAGTCAGAGCCTTCACCTGGCCATGCCAATTGAATTCTAAAAAGAATAGATAAAAGCATTGCTACTATTCCCATAAAGGTCGCAGTAATTAAAAACTGCTTTCCTATCATTTTATGATCTTCACTAAAGATATACTTGGATACAAAACTTTCCTCATGGTGCCCATGATCATGATGTCCATGTGCCTCATTGTGTCCGTGTGAATCGTGCGATACTGCCGCCATCTTGTTATTCTTTAAGTATTAATAATTAATTCATTGCAACACTTGCCGTGTCTTTTGTTACCATTGTAGAATCAGCACTCATTGCACTTGAAGGTGCGGGTGCTGACGTTGCAGCAAAATAGTTTTCTTTAAAAGATTTCTTAGAAGATATCCACTTTTTATAATCTTTTTCCTCCAAAACAACAATAATCATTTTCATTTTATAGTGCGCTCCACCGCAAATTTTATTACACATCAGCACGTAATTAAACTTAGGGTTATTCATACGCTCACGCATTGCCTTTGTTGTAATATCCGGTGTAAATTTTGTTCTAGTAACCATCCCAGGAACTGTATTCATTTGAGCACGGAAATGAGGAAAAAAAGCTGAATGAAGTACATCTTTTGCACGGAAGTTAAATTCATGCTCCTTATTCACGCAAAGATAAAGTGTATCCTTTTGGATAATATCATCCCAAGCATGCTTATCAATTTTTGAATCATGACGCTCCTTCATTTGATATAACAAACGAATCATTCTTTGTTTGCGAGATAAGTCTAATTCCATTTTCTCACGATCCTCAGGAATCATCATAAGCCTTTGGTCATTCAACTTATTCTCCAGTTTGTTAATTCCATTTGGACCATTTTCCATTGCTACGATAGCACTGTCAATTGACTCAGTCGTTAGCAATCCTAATTCATTATTGTCTGTTGTCAATTTATAATCAAATCTCCCTAATTTGTTGTCTTGCCCGGAGTACCTTGCAGTCCAATCAAATTGTTTCGAGAATAACTCTATACAAATTGACTCATTCGCTGCGTTTGCAGTTGCTTCATTCCATTTCTTCAATCCTAAAACGATAATCACAGCAAGCACCAAAGCTGGAACTATTGTCCAAATCATTTCCAATTTATTATTGTGTGGGAAGAAATAGGCAGGCACACCTTCCTTCTTAACATATTTGTATGAAAAGAAAAACAAAAGTGAATTCGTCAGAATAAAAGCTGCAAAGAGTATAATGAAATTTAGATTAAGTAACCAATCTGTTTCCTTTCCTATGGTTGAGGCAGCTTCGCCGCGACCTGTCCAGCCAAAACGTAACATTAACCAAGCGATAAATATGTACAAGGCTATCATAAAACCAAACATCATTTTTCCGTTTAAGTTATTATCCCTTGTCGATATTTCGTGTTCTCCACGATTTCTCAATTTAGCAGTAAGTTCATAAACTCGCACCAACTGTGCAACAGCTATTACTCCTAAAATTATTACGATTAAAGCAATCAATTTACTTACCATCATCTTTTATTTAATAGTACTACATTTTATATTTCGTGATGAACACTTTCGTCCAAAAACGGGTGATTTACTGGGGTTAACGGAGCTTTAGTTAGATTATTTAGAATTACTCGGATAAAAAATCCTGCTACCAACAACACCATTCCTATTTCTAGTGGGCCAATGCTTGCGTTAGCTCCCAAAGACCCTGCAGAAACCATTATATATACATCCAACCAATGGCCTGCAAGAATTACCAACCCAACAAATGTTAAGATTCCAGCATTTCTTTTAGCATCTCTCGACATCAATATTAACATTGGAAAAGCAAAATTTATAAAGAACATTGTAAAGTAAAGGCCCTTAAAGTTTTCAATACGCATCATGTAATAAGTTACCTCCTCACCAATATTTGCATACCATATCAACATAAATTGAGAAAACCATAAATAAGACCACAGAAAAGAAGTTGCAAAAGTCCATTTCCCTAAATCGTGAATATGGCTTTCGTTCACTTTAGGCAGATAGCCTAAGTTTTTTAGATAAAGTGTGGTTAAAACTAAAACTACCATTGTAGAACACCACATACCAGCAAAAGTGTACCAACCGAATAACGTAGAGAACCAATGTACATCAATTGACATCAACCAATCCCAAGCGGAAGTTGAACTAAAAACTGCGAAAAAAACTAAAAAAGTTGCCCCTTTACGATAGTTCTTGAAGTGTAATTCCGTTCCACCTATTCTATCTTCTTCAAGAGATCGCATTCTAAATCCTCTTAGAAAAATAAAATAAACTCCAAAATACGCAAGTGTTCTTACCCAAAAGAACATTTTATTCAAATAAGTAGATTTTCCCGCTATTATTTCATCATAATGGTGTGACTTTGGATCTGTCATAGCAGGATCCATCCATGAATAAATATGAGCCCCATCCATGAATGTTATGGTGAGAAGTACAAGTCCGAGTATTGCCATTCCAAATGGAAGAAAACCAGCAACAGCCTCGACAACCCTCTTAACTGAGGCATACCAACCAGTTTCTGTTGCATATTGCAATGCTAGGAAAAAAAGTGCCCCTAAACCAAGAGCAAAAAAGAAGAACCCATTTATCAAACCATTCGCGAGAAGTCTGGTTTTGAAATGATGATCGCCCATTGTAGTGAACAAACCAATAAGTGTTAGCAAGGCCCCTGTTACTATAAGAATCAAGGTTAAACGCTTTGCATTATTTGAAATAGAAAACTCCATCTTTTTAAATGTTCAAAATTATTATTTCTTTAAAGTATCAGCAGGCATTGCAGCTGCAACAGCCGTCATCAAACCAGACGCATCAAATTTTCCATATTCTGAATTTTGAAATTTTCGCACATAATGAACTAATGTCCAAATTTCTTTTTTGTCTAACAATGAAGAATGAGAACCCATAGCACCTTTACCATAGTAAATGGAATAGAAAATTTGACCATCCCCAAGACTAGATCTATCTTTATAATTCGGAACGCCAGCATAAGCCCCGCTCAAAACCATTGGGCCATTCCCATCTCCCTTTTCACCATGACAGTGCTGGCACATTGCCGTGTAAAGCTCTTTCCCTTTTTTGAAAGTTACTTCGGAATTATCAGCTGTCAATTTATAGGGATTACCATCTCCTGCAGCTGCGGTATAATCATCTGCTAAAGTAAGATCTGTTCCATATAGCCCGTGAGTTTCTTTAAAGGCAATATTCGCTTTGCGGAAATAAGGCAACATTAACATTACCGTTTCTGAATCCTTTCCATAATATGGTATAGCTCCTGATGGCGGTGTTAAAGCTGATTGTTGTAATTTTAAATCTTCGTTGATTCTCCCTCTAACTTCTCCATAATCCACATAAACTTCTATGGAGGGGGAGCGGTACATATCCGGCATATACTCCAATCCCGGAGAATCTACATTTGAGGTACAAGAACCAAGAATCAGTGCCGAAACCGATACTATTGTAAAACTTGCTAGTGCCTTAAAATTAATTTTCATCTCTTCGATCTGTTTTAAATCCGACAGTAAATACTTTCGGTAAACTATTTAATTTCTTTTTGATCTAATTCTATCAATCCCGTATCCTTTAACATCGCTTCAAGCTCATCAGCTGTGTACTGACTGTTTTCTGATGATCGTACTTCTATAACAAATTTGTCATCAGTTGTTCTTGGATCAGGATTCTGTGCGGGAATTCCAGGAAGTGTTTTATTGCGAAGCAAATAGGTAATAGCCATTCCATGAGCAGCACATAAAACTGTAAATTCAAATGTTATTGGAATAAACGCAAGCATGTTGTCTAGATAGGTAAAATTAGGTTTGCCTCCAATATTCATGGGCCAATCAACTACCATGAAATAACGCATTCCCAAAGTAGCCAGCATTGTCCCGGTAATACCATACATGAAGGCCATTATTCCTAAACGTGTATTTTTAATGCCGATTATTGGATCGATTCCATGAATTGGAAATGGAGAAAACACTTCTGAGATTTTAACGCCCTTCGAAACCAACTTCTTAGCGCCATCTTTAAGCACCTCGTCGTCGTCATACATTGCATACATTACTTTATCTGACATGTCTCTTTTTTTAATTCTTTATATTCTTTTACTAATGGTGGCTCGGGGAATTTTTATAGGATTCACCAGAAGATTTTAATATAGTTTTCACTTCGTTCAATGCCAATACTGGGAAGTAGCGAGCAAAGAGAAGGAAAAACACAAAAAACAACCCAATTGTTCCAATATAAACACCAATATCAATGTGGCTTGGGTAGTGCATACTCCATGCGGCTGGAATATAGTCACGATGTAAAGAGGTAACAATAATCACGTAACGTTCGAACCACATCCCAATATTTACAACAATTGAAATAATAAAAGTAAATATTAGACTT
>CAMATR010000121.1 GCA_945861175.1 Chitinophaga pinensis
ACGCTCATTCAGGTCTTGCGCGTTTTAGATCAATTATCGGTCCTGGGGGCGTTTGAAGTAAGAGATACGCTCAGTCCACTGGCACTTTTGAAACAGCAGAAAGAAAAGCGCCAACGGGCCAGAGGTAAATTTAAAAGCGGTGAAAATAAAAATGAACCAAACTGGTAAGTCATGGTCTTAGCGGAAGTGAAAATATGGAATGAATTAGTCGGCGCAGTGGCATGGGATGCAGAACGAGGGATAGCCGTATTTGAATACGACCCAAAATTCAAGCGATTAATATGGGACATCTCACCACTCAAAATGCCGATTTCTGATAATAGGAACCGGTTTTTTTTTCCTGAACTTCGCGCGGATAGAAATGCTGCTTACGACACCTTCAAAGGATTGCCGGGATTGTTAGCAGATTCGTTACCCGATAAATATGGAAACCAACTGATTAACATTTGGCTCGCACAACAGGGAAGACCTTTAGACAGTATGAATCCTGTAGAAATGCTTTGTTTTATTGGTAAGCGCGGCATGGGAGCACTGGAATTTGAACCGGCTAAGCTGAATCAGGAAAAACGAACGTTTTCCATAGAGATTGATAGTTTGGTGGCAACGGCGCAAAAAATGCTTAAACAGCGGGAAGCATTTGCCGCCCATCTGGATAAAGAGGAAGAACAAGCTGTTTTGGAGATTTTAAAAATTGGAACATCTGCCGGAGGGGCGCGGCCAAAAGCCGTAATCGCATGGAATGAAAAAACAGGAGAGGTACGGTCCGGACAAACCGCAGCTCCAAAGGGCTTCGAGCATTGGCTTATCAAACTCGATGGGGTAAGTGATGTACAGCTTGGAATCAGTCACGGCTATGGGAACGTAGAAATGGCCTATTACAACATGGCCAAGGCTTGCGGAATTCACATGATGCCATCACGCTTGCTGGAGGAAAATGGAAGAGCCCATTTCATGACCAAACGGTTCGATCGTGAAGGAGACAACGTGAAGCACCACGTACAAACCTTCTGTGCTTTAAAGCACTTTGATTACAATCAAGTAACGAGTTTCAGCTATGAGCAACTCTTCCAGTGTATGCGTGAATTAAAACTCACTTATGCAGATGCCGAACAGCTCTTCCGAAGAATGGTCTTTAATGTCATTGCACGGAATTGTGACGACCACACCAAGAATTTTTCCTTTCTCTTGAAGCAGGGAGGAAAATGGGAACTCGCGCCTGCGTATGACTTATGCCACGCCTATCGCCCCGGTAGCGAATGGGTGAGTCAACATGCCTTGAGTATCAATGATAAGCGAAAGGATATCACTAAAGCAGATTTGCTAGTAGTTGGGAAATCTATTCAGTGCAAAAAGGCAGCAGAAATAATAGATCAGATCAATGACGTTGTGCAGGATTGGCAAACATTTGCCAATGAAGTATCCGTAAAACCTGCCTTGCGGGATGCAATTGCAAAGACGCTGATAAACATCAACTGATAAGGTGAATTTTACGGAATCGGTCTGTTTTGAAGAAGAAGATTAAGTAAGTTAAGAAGTTCATTCACCGAATTATGAAATGGACACATTTCAAGTATATGTCCAGAAAAACAGGAAAAAATGGACATGAAATGACTCTATATCTCTATTTAAACTAGGTATTAGCTAAGTTGCTCTCAAAGAAGCAAGATGCTCTTAAAATGAACACATTACTTCACTACCTGCACCTTCACTACCTCATCGCAAATTTTAAGGAAGTAGAAACCTGACCCGCCGTTGATTTGAATTAAATCTTCCTTTCCAGTTAAAACGCCAGTATTTATTAGACGACCATGTGTATCATAAAGAAAGTATGCTTCCTTGGCTAACTGGTCGTCAGCTTCAATAGTGAAAGATCCCGAGGTGGGGTTGGGGTAGACATTGAATTTATGTAAGATTAGCTTTTTTTCAATTTTTGCTGTTATACCATATGCAGTAACGTACTTGCTACCCATAGTAAATTCAGCCCCATTGGTAAATTCACCGGCAGCATATAAATTATTTTCATTATCCACACAAATAGACCAAATCGGGTAATTCGCTCCAAGTGAATTAATGCCACCTAATTCGCTCCATGAAACCCCGTTCCAGATAGCAACGTAGCTATTCCCATTATTCATGTTTGGACCATTCAGAAAGCTACCGCCGGCATAAATATTTCCAAATTTATCTGAACACAAGCTAAGTATTTGACCATTAGCAGATAGACTATTTGAGCCGCCTAATTCAACCCAATTATTACCATCCCATTGTGCGACATACCTTTTACTAGAGGCATTCACAAAATTACCAGCTAAGTAAACATTTCCGGAGATATCATTGTGTAAAGTAGTTAAATTCCAACCTGTAGTGGGCACAAACTGTCCCAATTCACTCCATGAAAAACCATTCCATTTTAAAACAGGATGAGTGTCGTCTACAACATATAAATTGGCATTATGATCAACACAAATGGATAAAATATTAGAGAAACTATAATTTCCTACCTCTATCCATCCTGTACCATCCCACTTTGCTACATATTGATTCCCGTTTATATTTTTAAAAGTGCCTGCGGCATAGATATTTCCTTGAGCATCTGAACAAATTGAGTTTATCATTCCATTTGAAGGAAATGAATTAAGTCCTCCCAATTCACTCCAATGACTCCCATTCCATTTCGCGACGAAACTATTATCTGATAAATTTCTAATTCCACCGGCAACATACACATTATTTAAAGAATCAGTTACAAGTGTCAACAATGAGTTAACAGCTCCTCCACAGAGCACACCTAATGAGTTGTAACCACCTAATTCAGACCAATTTGCACCATTCCATTTCGCAACATAGGTGTTCCCTAAAGAATTTGTAAAATTACCAGCCGCATATAAATTTGCAGATCTGTCAACACGAATTACTCTAATGGTAAAATTAGCATCTAAGCTATTAGACCCTCCCAACTCAAACCAATACTGACAGTATATTTTGGGAACAAAAAAGAATACGAGAATAAAATAGTGTAGACGGTGCATAAATATCCCTTATCTTCCAAAATAGAATCTAAACCCCGTAGCTAAACCCCATACAGAGGCCAATTTAACCTCCTCTTCAGGCTGGTCGGATAATGCGTTACTCAAACTAGAATTGAGCGTGTTGAAATAATTTGGAACTTGGCCAAGATTTAACTCAAAGAATCCGCCAAACTTTCCTGACCGACCATAAAGAATTTCACCACCAGCATCTAAGGAAAATCCTATTCCTGTTCTGTTCTCAGAATTGGATGAGTTACCCGTGTAGTAGTCATACAAAACTTGTCCCTTTAATCTTATCAGTCCAACGGAAGCACCTAAATAACCTCTTACAGATGCGTTGAAAAATCCACCACCAAAATCACTCTCATTGAAGTTTTTACGCC
The DNA here is from genome assembly GCA_945861175.1 of Chitinophaga pinensis. Classification (GTDB taxonomy): domain Bacteria; phylum Bacteroidota; class Bacteroidia; order Flavobacteriales_D; family Crocinitomicaceae; genus M0103. The sequence continues at coordinate 3,413 of CAMATR010000121.1, forward strand.
CAAAAACAGCGTAATATGATGGAATTCCTATAGAATTAAAACCAGGAACAAATCTCGCACCAGCATGAAGGTTATCCGTTATAGAATACCCGGCTTCAACACGAACCCACTCAGTTCCCGTGCCAAAACCAATGTTTATTCCTTGAGTAAAAGAGATTAATGAGACATTTAAAAACAACAAGACTAGTAATACAGTTTTCATATTTAATACTTTTTAGATTTACCCAAAACTATTAGATTTTAATTCTATCCAAGGAGCTACAAGGTCATAACATAATCGGTATTAGAATAAAATACCACCCCTCTTAATGGCGGGATTACATATATAAATATTATTTTAATATATTCGTTGTATACAAAAAACATGGGTTCCACTGGACTTAAAATCGGTCATAAAATAAAAAAGCTGCGCGAATTGCGGAACTTTACGCAGAGCCACATGGCAGAAGAATTGGGCTTGTCGCAGAGTGCTTATTCCAAATTGGAACTTGGAGAATCAGAAATTACATACAATAAATTAGAACGCGTATCTGAGGTGTTGGGTATGCGGCCTGAAGAGGTCATTGCTTTCAATGAATCAATGGTGTTCAATGTGATGCATAATCAAACCGGAAACGGTTTTGTTGTGAACAACGGTCAACTGAATGAATCCGAAAAACATCTTTACGAAGAACAGATCGCTCTTCTTAAAGAAGAATTGAGCTACGTCAAGCGCTTACTGGAGGAGGTGTTGAAGAAGTAAAAAATGTAGCTAATTTTTGTCACTTAAAAAAGTACGTAACATTATCCTATCTAACCACTCCTCTTTCACAAAAAGACAATCCTGCGGCTTTTTTCTGTTCGAATAATGCTCGGCTGTTCGACACCTTTTCCTCTCTGTTTGGGCGTGTGTGATCGAGGTGAAATTGGATGGCGTTGTAGCGAACGGAATAGGCTTCAATCCCTGCTTTTTTTGCCCTCCATTCAATGTCGCTGTCCTCACCATAACCCGGGTTTGTATAATCTTCATCGAAACCATTTAGCGCAAACATATCTTCTTTGTGCCAACCCATGTTACAACCGATTAATTTCGGTCTTGAATGAAACCGTTGCGACAACCAAGGCAGGTAAACAACCTCTTCCACCCGTGTTGTTCCATTCTTTATCATGGTTATAAATGGTGGACGGGTTGCAGTGCCATCTTTCACCAAGGCAGTCGTTTTAGGATCCAAATCAATGCGACGACCCATACAAATTTTGCCTTTGAGAATGGATTGATTGTACGCTTTTAAAAAGTGGGGATGCAAAAAACAGTCTCCATCTATAAAAACCATTTTATCATAGTTGGCCCTTCGAATTGCTTCGTTTAAAATGCGGTTTTTCAAAAATCCTTCATCCGCTTGTTTCAAATGCTGAATGGGGAAAAAAGCGTTGTATGTGTTGATCAGTGCATCAAAACAGGTATCGTCTCCGTCTTGCGCAATAATTACTTCAAATTTCTGAAACGATTGTGCTTTAACCGATCTCAAAACAGCAGCCAAGGAAAGCACATCATTATAAACCGAAATAACCAATGAAACGGACATGCTACAAAATTGCAGAAAATTCAATAATGTTGCTTACTCTAAATATTAGATGTTTTACACTTCTGGTAACACATTAATTCATTTTATACTACAACTAAAGCCCTGTAACCTTTTCATTTAAAGCTCGTAATAAAAATATCTTTTAACTAGCAGCACCCTTTGGACTACTGCTCAAAACAACTTAAAATGAAGGCGATACTAATATTTTTTACATTCTTTCTAACTACCACTGTTGGATTTGCCGCAAAAGATAAAATCATCGTTGTCATCGATCCAGGTCATGGTGGAAATGATCCAGGATATTTATCTTCCAACAAAGCCTATCTTTCAGAAAAAGAATTGAATTTGATAATTGCAAAAAAATTTGGAGAATCCATAGAGCAACAATTAAAAAATGTGACTGTTATTTATACCCGTAAAGACGATTCGTTCCCGACGCTAAAGGATCGGGTGTTAATAGCAAACAATGCAAATGCCGATTATTTCATCTCCATACATTGCAATGCAAACGATAAAAAACATGTGCACGGCACAGAATCACACGTTCATACGATGGATGCGGGCAAATCCGTTTGCTTAGCTAAAGAATTTGAAAAGGAATTTACTTCATTCGCTGGTCGCTATTCGAGAGGTGTGAAAGACACAGAAGACCGCGAGCACTCTTTACAGGTGTTGAAATATACAAATATGACAGGGGTTCTTTTGGAATGTGGTTTTTTAACAAATGAATCAGAAGCCGAATATTTGAATACCGCTAATGGGCAAGAGAAAATTTCATCAGCACTTTTTAGAGCCTTTAAAAGTTACATTATAAAACAACATCCGTCTATCTCTTTCATAAAGGAGGAACCCAAAAAAGTAGATGTTGTTGCAAGTAATAGTCCAGAAAATAAGGGCGTGGGCTATTCAATTCAAATTATGTCTTCAAAACAAGCTGTTGACACCACAATTCCTGAGTTCAAAAAAATTGACTTACCTGTGGCGCGCAATGAAATTGAAACAACAAGTCCCTATAAATACCGTTACACAGTTGGAAGTTACCCATCTCAAGATGAAGCAAAGCGCGATTTAGAAAAAATCCAACAGAAAGGGTTTAAAGATGCCTATATCGTTAAGGTAAATTAATCCTTTTGTTTGTGAATAATGTAACTGTTCAATTAATAAATTCACACTAGAAAAAGAAATTTATTAACCCATGATGGAGGTTAGGCTTGAATTTTTTTAGCTCATTCGTTTGTTAAATAAATTCTTTC
>CAMATR010000122.1 GCA_945861175.1 Chitinophaga pinensis
TAATGTGTAAAGCAGCACATTGACTAATTCTATAAAAAACGAAGCTCTTGTATTACCGCTGCCATTAATAGTTTGAAAATAAACACTTATAAAACCATACATAAAAATAGATCCTGAAATAAATCTTAGAATTTCAGCGCTTTTATCAAAATAGGCTGTATCTGGATTAATAAAAGCTATAAGTTTTTGAGGATAAATAATAGCCCCATGAAAAAAGATGAAAAGAAAAAGCAGAGTCAGTAATTGAATGCGTCGTTGAATTGTTTTAAGCGCATGATGATCCTCCCTTCCTAAGTATTGCGAAATGTAAGTTTTAGTGGTTCCAGCAAATCCCCAAATGGGTACAAATGCCAAGAAATAAATTGAGCGAATATTTTGAGATACTGTTAATTCAAATTTTCCCATTTGCTCAATCCAAGTAAAAAAGATTGTCCAAGTTGCTAAGGCAATAAACCCTTGAAACATTAGTGGGCTTCCAATATTTAGGAGTTCTTTCAACGATTCTTTATCGATATTGAAATGGGATAGTAATTTATATTTAGATTTTTCTTTGGACAACAAAAGCATCAATACTAGAAATAACATGGCTGTTCCATCGGCAATGGTAGAAGCTAAAGCAGCCCCTTCCAATCCCATTTCAGGGAATAGTGAATTCCCAAAAATTAGTCCTTTTCCAAAAAAGTAGTTTGAAACTGCAGAAATAACTGCCGATGCGAGAACAATCCATGTCCGACCTTTTGCTATAAAAAGTGCTTGAATTGAGAGTGTAACCATAGCAAAGAACAAAGCAAAACTTCTTATGCGTATAAACTTCCCCTGCAGAAGACTTAGGTCTTTGTGTTTTGAATACCAATCTATCATATTTGGCATTATAAATTGCATGATAACAAACAGTATACATGCAATTGCGAAATTGGTCAAAATAGATGTTCCAAAAATTCTTCCAATTGAATCAAATCTATTTTGACCAACTCTTCTGGCAATTAGTATTTGGGCACCATCACTCATTCCAGCTAACGTCATGAACATTGTGATGTATATTAATCCACCATTTCCAACAGCATCAAACTCAATCGTGCTGTGTCGGCTAATTAAATAGGAATCTGTAATTAATATTATAGCTTGAATAAAACTTGAAACCATAAGTGGTAATGCAACACCTAGAATAGTTTTATATCTGTAATCTAATGTCAAGTGTATGTTTTAGATTGAAATTCAAAAATGATTAAGAGCATATAATTAATTTAAATTATTTCAATGTTTTAAGAGTTTTTTATTCAACCTCAATAACCAAACCTTTCAGGTATTCTCCTTCGGGATGGAATGCATTTATTGGATGATCACCTGGTTGATGAAGTTGCTCAATAATCCTTACATTTCTTCCCGCATCTATTGCCGCAGCGATTACTGTATTGTTAAATAGGTACTTATCTACAACTTGCGAACACGAAAAGGTGAAAATTAATCCGCCGGGCTTTATTTGACGAATGGCGTGTGCGTTCAGACGTTTGTATCCCTGAATGGCCTTGTGGCGCTTGTCACGATGTTTTGCAAAAGCTGGAGGATCAAGAACAATAATGTCATAGTCTTCTTTCAAATCTTTCATGTATTCCATGGCATCTGCAACAATGGATTCATGACGATCCGTATAGCCATTTAAAGCAATGTTTTGTTCAGTCAATTCAATGGCCTTTTTTGAACTATCAAGAGAATGCACCAATGCAGCACCTTTCTGAAGTGCAGACAAACTAAATCCTCCAGAATAACAGAAGGTATTTAATATTTTTTTGTCTTTTGCATATTTTCCCAAAAGAGCTCTGTTTTCTCGCTGGTCAACAAAAAAACCTGTTTTCTGGCCATTAATCCAATCAATATTGTGTTTTACTCCATATTCTTGGCCAATATGAGGAGTTGAACAATTACCATATAAATAGCTATCAACAATATCTTCGCGCTGATGTAGGGTGTCAGAGGACTTTGAGTAAACAGCTTTCAAGTCATCTTTGAGTACTTTTTTTAAAGATTCAGAAATCATTTCTATTGAGCGGAACATTCCAATACTATGGCATTGAATCACTGCACAACCATTATAAAAATCAATAATTAAACCCGGAAGTGAATCACCTTCTCCGTGCACTAGTCGACAAATATTGTTCCCTTTGACAAAAAGGCCAATTTTTTCCCTTAATTCAAAGGCATTTTGGATACGCTTTTGAAAAAAATCTAGATTAATACCTACATCTTCAAAGCTCAAGACTCTTAATGCAATAGTGGCGTGCTGAAAATGCCCAACTGCCAAAAAGTTACCTCTATTATCTGTAGCCGTAACGATGTCACCATCTAATAATTGAGTTGTATCAGACTCAATTGCGCCAGAAAAAATCCAAGGATGTTTTCTGAGTATCGATTCTGTTTTTTGTTTTCTGATTTGAATGGTTAATCCTTTCAATTTGCAAATTGTTAATCGTTTGGTCACAAAAGTAACAAAAGGTTGTGGAGAAGATGATGTTGTTTTTGCTGTGAAAGGAATTAATCGCATTATTTTTAGCGTATGAAGAAGAAAGAGTGTATTGTTCATGTTTATCTCTTAAATGAGCATTTTTCAACAGAGTATGCGGATGCCCAGCATAATGGTCACGAGTCTGAAAACAATTTGAAGTATGAATGGGAGGATGAATTTGCAATAACTTCAGACGTATTAGACGTAATAGTCTTTGAGGATGCATCATTTCCTTTACAAGGAGAATTACCTAATGGACAAGAGTTTAAATATGAAGTTAAGAAGATGCTTTTGTTAGAAATCACTTCAAAGGATGCGCCAAACACGTATGTGGGTGCATCTGCAAGTATTGTTGATTCATACACTATAGATAAAACTGGTGAAGTTATAATTCTGAAGATTTTCTTAAAGGATTATGAACCAATGTCGAATCCAATCCCAGGAATATATATTGCATCAAAAGAATTTCCTAAAGAATTGATTTTCTAATGCTGGAAGTTAACTCAGTTACATTAAATTTTGACCGACCTGTATTAAGCGGCATAAATTTTCTTTTAAAAGAGGGTGAGATTTTTGGTATAGTAGGAAAAAGTGGCGCGGGAAAAACCTCCCTACTTAAAATTATGTCTGGCACCTTAGAGCCAACAGCAGGAACGGTCGAACTTATGGGGCAAAAAGTTAGAGGCCCACTAATTAAGCTAGTTCCTGGTCATCCAGAAATACAATTGGTTAATCAAGATTTTCATTTAGACACTTATCATACAGTTGAAGAGAATATTAGAGAACAAATACTTTACTTACCTATAAAGGAGCGAAATCAACTCATAGAGGAGTTGTTGGACTTAGTTGAGTTGACAAATTTTCGGAATCAGAAAGCCACAACATTATCTGGAGGAGAACAGCAGCGATTAGCTCTAGCGAGAGCCCTGGCTTGCGAACCCCGTGTATTATTATTAGACGAGCCATTTGTTCATTTAGATGGCCGTTTAAGAAGTAAGTTGATTTCTTATTTATTAGAGCTACGAAAAATAAGAAAAACGAGTTTTGTTCTGGTGTCACATGATGGAGCTGAAATGCTTGGTTTGGCAGATCGAATATTTTGCATGAAAAAAGGTAAATTTTACAGATCGGGAAATCCTAAAGATTTATATTACAAGCCAAAAAGTATTGAAGAAGCGCGTTTATTTGGGGCGGTTAATTCTCTTATTTTTAATAATAAAAGAGTACTTTTTCGTCCAGATGAATTCATCGAATCATCTCAGGAAGCAGCCAATAGTATTCGTGTTATATTTCAAAGAGTATTATTTACTGGTCCGGTTTATGAAAGCTATTTCTTAACTGAGAAAAAAGAAAAGATTGTTTTATTTGATTTCAAATCACTAGAAAATGTCGAATATATCCGCGTCGAAAAAAAAATCTGATTATTTACCTTGGCGTGATGTACCTTCACTTATTAAGGAAACTTTCAAAGGGTTTTTTGAAGAGAAAAGTTTGTTTCATGGCGCTGCATTGGCTTATTATACGGTCTTTGCAATGGTTCCACTAATTTACCTATGCATTGTCTATTTTGGAAAAATCATAGGTCATAAAGTCATGCTTGTGATCATTGAGGATCTTTTGATAAACGAAGTTGGAATTCAGGACGTGGCTGGAATTATGGAATTTGTTAGTCAACTCGATTTTGAAAATTCAAATTTCTTTATGGAATTAGTGAGTATAACAGTATTATTAGTTGCTAGTTCTGCTTTTGTGGTTTGCTTACGTCATAGTATAAACGATTTCTTTGATTTAGAAATTAACTATTCATCAAAGAAAAAAAAGTTTGTCAAAGACATCCTTTTTAGAGCTGTTTCTCTGGGATTATTGGCGTTCTCAGCTGTAGTGGTGATATTTTTTTATTTTGCTCAAACAGTATTAATTTCAATTAGCAGTGACTTTTTTAATAATAATGAGACTCTAGATCATGTCCTTTCAACTATTTTAAGACATGGATTATCTATTGTTAGTAATGCGCTTCTTTTCACAATTATATTCAAATATGTGCATGATGGGTTTGTTAAATGGAGACTAGCATTGGGAGGAGCTTTGGTTACTTCAATATTACTTTATGCTGGGCAATTACTTATAAAATATTATCTTTTTAACTATTTCTTTGGTTCCCAAAGTGGGGGGGTAGCCGGTAGTTTATTTATTTTATTGGCTTTTGTTTACTATAGTTCTCAAATAATATTTTTTGGAGCAAAATTCACTGCTGTTTATGCAAAAAAAATAGGAAAGCCAATTCATTTCAAAGAATAGATGATTAAATATTAGTCAATAATTGCTGATTATTTAAGAATAATTGTATATTTGTTAAACAAATTTCAATTTATGCTAATCGGAAACAACTTAAAACTTCTAAGAAAAAGATTAAAAAAATCGCAGGAAGAAGTCGCTCAATTACTCGGTTTGACCCGTTCATCCTATAGCGGTTACGAGAATGGTGTTGCCCAACCAAGTTTAGAGAATTTGATTGCTTTCAGTGATTATTACAAGGTGAGTATTGACGATCTGATTAAAAAAGATTTTGAATTATACTCAGCCATAGAATGGGATGCTTTGGAAAAAGGACTTGATAGAGACTTGAAAGGTCAAAAATTGAGAGTTTTGACAACCGTGGTGGATCGCAATGACGAAGAATTAATCGAATTGATTCCACTGAAGGCAAGTGCTGGGTACACCACTGGGTATGCTGATCCAGACTATTTAAAGGTTTTACCTACATTTTATTTACCATTTCTTTCTAAAAATAAAAAGTATCGCTCCTTTCCAATTAAAGGGGATTCCATGCCACCAGTTGTCGAAGGATCTTATGTGGTTGCAGAGTATGTTCAAAATTGGATGACTGTGCGTTCAGGAACGCCTTGTATTGTGGTTACAAAAGATGATGGAATAGTTTTTAAGGTTGTACACAACTTATTGGATTCAAGTCAGTCGTTTCAACTTTGTTCAACAAATACTTTTTATAAGCCTTATAATGTGCATGCGAACGATATTATAGAAATTTGGAAATTTGTGAATTATATTTCACCTGAATTACCAGAGGTGCGAATGGATGACAATGATTTAAGTAGATCAATTCAAGATTTGCAAATGGAAATACAAGATTTAAAAGCTTCTTTTATAAAATCTTAATGAATATTCGATTAGTCTAGTAATTTCAATCAGATAAGATTTTGCCTTTGAATCTTAAAATAAACTATCCGTTAATACTTCTAATCGTTTTAGGGTTTTTACCTTTTGTTGTTCTTGGATTTTTTTCCTTTCCCATGGGGGACGACTATAATTATGCTGTTAAAGGGGATGAATTTGGACTTCTTGAAATTTCAGTCAACGAATATATGACTTGGAATGGAAGGTATTTTTCCAATATTTTGGTTGTTATGAATCCGATTCGACTGAATTCTTTTTTCGTCTACAGAGTGATGCCATTTTTTTGGTTATTTTCTTTATCCTTTTCACTAGTCTATTTATTGAAAAGCATTTTTGATAAACTCTCAAATCAAAAATTATGGACATGGTCTTTCTTTTTAATTTTATTGTACGCTAATAAGTTACCAAACATATCTGAAGGATTGTTTTGGTTTACCGGTGCAGTGACATATTGGTTG
>CAMATR010000123.1 GCA_945861175.1 Chitinophaga pinensis
CTTTCTATTGTCTTGAATTATTGCGAATTCGTGGAGTAAAAAACTCCTGAACAGTGTAAACTTTTCAAGCTCTATTGATAGCAAATTTAGTCTCTATACAAGGTGCGCTTTACGGCTTTCAAGATACGCTCCACATTTGGCAATGCCTCATCGATAAGGGTTGGTGAAAATGCAAACGGAGTATCCGTTTGTGTAACACGTTCAACCGGTGCATCCAGGTGATCAAAAGCATAACGCTGCAAATGATATGCAATCTCAGAAGAAATTGACGCTAGTGGCCATGATTCTTCAACGACAACGCAACGGTTTGTCTTTTTCACGGACTCAACTACCGCCGCATAGTCTATCGGTCGAATCGTGCGAAGATCAATGATCTCAGCAGAGATGCCTTCTTTCTGAAGTTCCTCTGCAGCAGCTTGAGCAACTTTAATAATCTTTCCAAATGTTACAATTGTGACATCTGTTCCTTTTCTTTTAATATCTGCGACACCGATTGGAATAATGTATTCCCCTTCTGGAATCTCCCCTTTATCTCCATACATCTTTTCTGACTCAAGAAAAACAACAGGATCATTGTCTCGTATGGCAGCTTTTAACAAACCTTTGGCATCATATGGATTAGAAGGAGTAATAACTTTTAATCCAGGAACATGAGCATAAAAAGCTTCGAAAGACTGTGAATGTGTCGCTCCTAACTGACCGGCAGTTCCATTTCCACCACGAAAGACGATAGGACAGGAATACTGCCCTCCAGACATCTGTAACATTTTTGCAGCGCTATTTATAATCTGATCTGCGGCCAGAATTGCAAAATTCCATGTCATAAACTCCACAATTGGTCTCAGACCATTCATAGATGCTCCAACAGCAATTCCTGTAAAACCCAACTCGGCTATAGGGGTATCAATTACACGCTTTTCACCAAATTCGTCAAGCATTCCTTGAGAAACCTTGTAAGCTCCATTGTATTCAGCCACTTCTTCACCAAGAAGAAAAACACTATGGTCTCTTCTCATCTCTTCCGACATTGCCTCTCGCAGCGCTTCTCTGAATTGTACAGTTTTCATGTTTTAAAAGTAAAAAATTCGGTCGCCAAAATTAATGATTATAGTCGAAAGTCACATTATAAATTCATTTTCAACTAATTTAAACTTCATTATGTTGATTTACAATTTATTAAACCTATTTAAAAGAATAACAATTCGACGCGTTCTAAAAAACTCCAATAACTCAGTTTTTAAAGGAATTATTCGTTAAATTTGCCAACGTTTTGAAAATCTTACACAAATGAAAATACTTGTCTGCATAAGCAAATCTCCTGATACGACATCTAAGATTGCCTTCACTGATAACAATTCAAAATTTGATGAAAATGGTGTGCAATATATCGTTAACCCTTACGATGAATGGTACGCCTTGGTTAGAGCACTTGAAATTAAAGAATCAAGCGGAGGCAATGTAACAATCATTACGGTTGGTAATGCTAATGATGAAGCCGTTATTCGCAAAGCTTTAGCCATAGGCGCAGATGAAGCCGTTCGTGTAGATACTGATCCAACTGATGCTTATTACACTGCTATGCAGATTGCAGAATATGCGAAGTCAAATGGATTTGACCTTATTCTTGCTGGGAAAGAAACTATTAATTATAACGGTTCTCAAGTCGCTGGAATGATTGCGGAAGCGATGGATTTACCTTTTATATCCTTAGCATCTAAGTTAGATATTAACGGAAGTACGCTTACTTTGGAACGCGAAATTGCCGGTGGATTGCAGGTTGTAGATGTCAATCTTCCAGCAGTAGTGTCATGTGCTAAAGGAATGGCTGAACAGAGAATTCCGAACATGCGAGGAATTATGGCTGCACGCACAAAACCATTGAATGTTATTGCTCCAGTTGCGATTGAAAATCTTACTGAATTTGTTGCCTACACCATGCCAGCGACCAAATCAGCATGTAAAATGATTGACCCCAACAATATGGACGAACTTGTTGAGCTTTTGCATAATGAAGCGAAGGTCATCTGATTTTTAGTTGTTTGATTCTAATATCATAATTTATATTCTTCGAATTTTTTCTTAAAAAATATTATAATGTCAGTTCTAGTATATATTAACAGTAATAATGGCCTTTACAAATCAGCTTTTGAAGCTGTTACTTATGGTAAAAAGCTTGGTGGCGATGTGACGGTAATCACTTCAGGTGCCGCGGACACAAAAGTATTAGCAGGTCTCGGAAAATATGGAGCAGGCAAAGTACTTGTCGATCGCTCTTTGCAGGGAGATGATGATCAACAATTGACACGTATTATAGCAAATGCAGTAGTATCTTCTGGAGCGACAACTATAATTTTTAGTCATGACCTAACAGCAAAAGCTGTTGCACCAAGGCTCTCTGTGCGCTTAAAAGCCGGATTAGTTTCTGGTGCCATTGAAGTGCCGAATGGAGATGGAACAATTAAAGTAAATGTGTTTTCAGGGAAAGCTTTCAGTTCAGTAAAAGTTAATTCAGCTTCGAAAATAATATCCTTGCTTCCAAATAGTATTCAACCTGAAGTTTCTGGTTCTGATTGTGAAGTTGAAGAATTCAACGGAAATTCAGGTGAATCTAAAGTAAAGGTCTTGAGCACAAAAAAACCAGAAGGGGAAATTCCGCTTCCAGAAGCAGAATTGGTAGTTTCAGCAGGTAGAGGTTTGAAAGGTCCAGAAAATTGGGGTATGGTGGAAGATTTAGCAAAAGCATTGGGTGCGGCTACGGCTTGTTCACGTCCTGTTGCTGATATAGGTTGGAGACCTCACCATGAACACGTTGGTCAAACGGGTGTTGCTATTCGTCCAAACCTATACATTGCAGCGGGTATCTCAGGAGCCATCCAGCACCTTGCTGGTGTAAATGGTTCCAAAGTGATGGTTGTAATAAATACTGATGCTGAAGCGCCTTTCTTCAAAGCGGCTGATTACGGAATATTGGGTGATGCATTTGAAGTATTGCCTCGTTTGACGGAAGCTGTGAAAAAATTTAAAAGTTCTGGCAATTAATATCTTTAAAGTCTTAATTTTAATCTAGTTGAGCAAGTGGGTGATACCTTAAATATTCCCTAATTTGTAAAACCCATCGAATAGAATTTCAGAAATGAATAAAATAAAACTTGAAATAGCAGGACTATCTTACAGTCAAACACAATCTGGAGCTTATGCACTCGTGTTGGCAGAATCCGGTGGTAAACGTCAATTGCCTATTAGTATAGGAGGCTTTGAGGCCCAAGCGATAGCAATTGAATTAGAAAAAATGACTCCAACAAGACCATTAACTCACGACCTTTTTAAAAATTTCGCATTGGCATTCTCTATTGATATTAAAGAGGTTATTATATACAATCTAGAGGAGGGTATTTTTCATTCTAAACTTGTGTGTGAAGCTGATGGATTAACAACTGAAATTGACGCAAGAACTTCAGATGCGATTGCTATTGGAGTTAGATTTAGTTGCCCGATATACACTTTTGAACATATTCTATCTAGCGCTGGAAGTTTGATGGATGAAACTGAAGGGAAAGAAGAAGACTTCACAAAAGACGATGAGGAATCAATGGAAACTGATGGAGCGTTGAATACTTTGACAGAAATGGAGTTAGAGGGTCAACTTGGAGATGCAATTGATAATGAAGACTATGAACTTGCATCAAAAATAAGGGATGAAATCAATAAGCGAAGAGCCAATTAAACTTTAAAAAATGTTGAGGTCATTGAAGAACAAATTGATCATCATGAATTTCATGCAGTTCTTCATTTGGGGTTCTTGGCTAATCACAATCTATAATTATTGGTTTGAAACGATGAAATGGGATGGTGTTCAATTTGGCGCGGTCTTCACGACATTGGGTCTGTCATCACTTATTATGCCCACTCTTGCTGGAATAATAGCAGATAAATGGATAAATGCCGAACGTCTTTTTGGCTTGTTACATATCTTAGGTGGTATAGTTATATGTCTTTTACCCTCTGTTGATAATCCCACTACCTTCTTTTGGGTAATTTTTTTAGCCATGCTTTGCTACATGCCAACTATTGCTCTATCCAATTCAGTCGCTTATAATGTTTTAAAAGCAAATAATTATGATGTTATAAGTTCATTTCCTCCGATTCGAGTTTGGGGAACAATTGGATTTATTGCCGCTATGTGGTTTGTCAATATCACTGGTAATAAAGCCTCCTCAAACCAATTTGTGATTTCGGGCATTTCTGCAATATTATTAGGTATTTATTCTTTTTCTCTTCCTAAATGCAAACCTTCATTTTGGGAAAAAAAAGGATGGATTGAAACATTTGGATTGGACGCGTTCAAATTATTTGGCAATTACAAAATGTTTCTCTTTTTCTTATTCTCTTTATTTCTAGGCGCTTCCCTTCAGCTCACCAATATGTATGGGGACGGTTATATTAGTGAATTTGGTAATTATGGTAAATACCAAGATTCATTAATTGTTAAGTATTCGACTGTGATAATGTCTATTTCACAAATATCTGAAACACTATTTATTCTTGCAATACCATTTTTTTTAAAACGATTTGGGATTAAATACGTGATGCTAATTAGTATGACAGCATGGGTGCTAAGATTTGGGCTTTTAGCTTATGGGAATCCTGCAGAAGGCCTATGGATGATTATAGCCTCATGCATTGTTTACGGAATGGCGTTTGACTTTTTTAATGTGTCAGGTTCGTTATTTGTTGAAACATCGACTTCTCCTCAAATGCGATCAAGTGCACAAGGTCTATTTATGATGATGACTAACGGTTTTGGTGCAGTTGTAGGCAGTTTTGCTAGCGCATCTATCATTCAATATTTTTATACTCTCAAGTTTACAAGTGTTGCTGGATTGACAAAACACTTAGGAATCTCAGAGTCTAGTGAGGTCTTTAATCGTCTTACGGAAGGAATAGATATTGATAATGGTGTTTTTAACAGAGCCATCGAACTAAAAAATTGGCCTCAGATCTGGATTAGTTTTGCCTTATACTCTCTGATAATAGCCTTACTTTTTGCAATTCTCTTTAAGCACAAGCACGACCCGAATTCTATCGGTGAAATAAAGCATTGATATGCAAAGAAATCTTCATCTTGAGGGGAAAATTTTCGGGGAAACTGCCGAATTTGAAGAACTAGCTATTGAGTTGTTTCATTTTCAATTCAAACACTGCGAGATTTACCGCCTATTTGCTGAAAAAATAGGCAGAACAAAACCTTATAAACTGTCCGAAATTCCATTTCTTCCCATATCATTTTTTAAGACGCATCATGTAAGTTGTTCAATTTACAATGAAGATTTACTATTTCTCAGCAGCGGAACCACTCAAACAGGTAGAAGCAGGCATCCGGTTTTTAGTAGTGAAATTTATGAACGCTCATTCGAAAATATTTACAGACAATTCATTGGTCCACCCGAAGAACAAGTTATCCTTGCTTTATTGCCAAACTACATGGAGCAAGGTAACTCAAGTCTTGTCTATATGGTTGATTTCTTAATTAAAAAAAGTGATTGCCTGCTCTCCTCGTTTGTACTAAACAATACTGAGGAGCTAGTGCAAAAATATCATGCTGCATTAAAACTAGAGAAAAAAGTCGTGATTATTGGTGTTTCATATGCGCTATTGGATTTAGCAGAACTTGGACTAGACTTTTCGAAAGCATTAATTATAGAAACTGGTGGAATGAAAGGAAGGAGAAAAGAGATGACTAAAGAGGAGCTTCATAGTGAAATCATGACGGGTTTAAAAGTTGATTTTGTATGCTCTGAATTCGGAATGACGGAATTACTATCACAATCCTATAGTATGAAAGATGGCCTTTTCGAAATGCCAAATTGGATGAAAATACTTATTCGTGACATCAATGATCCTTTAAGCTATTTGGAAAATGGAAAAACTGGAGGTATAAATGTTATTGATTTTGCCAATATATATAGCTGCAGTTTCATCTCTACGCAAGATTTAGGTAAAATAGAGAATAAAAAACTTAAAATAATGGGCCGCTTCGACAATGCTGACATAAGAGGTTGTAATTTATTGGTTCAATAGTTCAGATTTGATTACTTTTAATTTCGATTCTTAAC
>CAMATR010000124.1 GCA_945861175.1 Chitinophaga pinensis
CAAAACAATCTCATAGGATGGGAAATATTCGGTAGTAGTCATTAATTTTAATTGCCTTACAGCTTCAATTAATATTGATTTACTTTGATTATTTTCTACCAATCCATCTTTCACATGTCTTACCGGGCTGACTGTTAAAATGATTTTAACCTCTGGGTTAATTGTTTTTAAGGTTTCAATAACAACGTTGTAAAAGGACACAATTTCTTGGACTGTTGAGAGCTGTTTTACAAAATCATTCTGCGGGCGTTTATGGCAATTTGCCACAATAAGTTCGTTATTCCAATACCCCCAAGATGAGCCAAAAGTTATGAAAACAAATTTGCAAGAAAGGAGATTGTCATGCCATTCCTCTCTAATTGCTTCAATTTTATTATTTAACTCCAATTCGCTTGCACCACTAATTAAAGTGCTTGCGTCCCAAGAAAAAAAAGCACCTTGATTTTGAAAATTTCTCTCCTTTTTTTTTCGATTTATTGTGTCGAGAATAAATCTTCCTAGCGGAATTGGATGAAAGATTGTACCAAAGGGATTAGAATGCGTATTTAAACCGAAATATGCAGCCTTACTTGAAATTTCATCAGAAAAACAACTACCTAAAAAAAGGACTTTATCTCCAAATTTAATTTGTGTAGAAGACTTATTAATTGGAAAAGAAAGAAAAAAATTTCTCACATCAATTCATTAAAGCTTTTGCGTTTTCAATGGCGGCTGAACTAATCGTTTCACCGCTTAACAAACGTGCAATCTCTTCAATCCGATCCGCATCATTAAGTTTCGATACTCTAGATAAAGTTCTTGCACCATTTTTCTCCTTTTCCACTTTTAAATGTGTGTTGGCGCGCGCCGCGACCTGTGGCAAATGTGAAATGGCTATTAACTGACAGTCCCCGCCCATTTTCTGAAGTAATACCCCCATTTTTTGGGCTACATCACCAGAAACACCGGTATCAATTTCATCAAATAATATAGTCGGTAAGATTCTTTTTTCTGAGAGAAGTTTCTGAAGTGCAAGCATCACGCGTGAAAGTTCTCCCCCACTAGCTGCTTTTTCAATTGGTATTTTAACAATCCCAGCATTTGCAGAAAACAACATTTGAATTTCTGTTAATCCATCTTTCTGCAATTCACTTGCTTTGTTCAATGCAAACTCTAATTCTGTATCCTTTAACTTTAGTTCAGCTAAAATATCCTTTATCACATTTGAAATTCCTGTCGAAGCCGATTTTCGTTTTTCATGCAATTCTATTGCTAATTGATGAAGTTCACTTCCTCGTTTTTCAAGTTCATTTTCTTGTTGACGAATTTTGAACTCCAATACAGAAATATCATCAGTCTTTCCCAATAAATCATTCATCAAATTGAGTAAATCCTCCTGATTGTTCAATTGATGTTTTCGCAATACGCGATAGTATTCATCCAAAAGATTGGTTAAATGATTTATTTGCTTTGGATCACTCTCAAAATTCCCAACAATTCGCTCAGCTTCGGATACGATATCCTTTAATTCCATTCGCACTGAGTGTAATCGTTTTTTTATCTCATCAATAGTTTCATCTATTCCAACTAATTTCTCAAGTGTGTTCGTGCTATTTTTTAAGTGAGTATCCATTTGAGCTTCTCCAAAAAAAACTTCTCCAATCGCATGAAGTGCAGCAACCAACTCTTCGCTTTTCGAAAACCGCAAAAGTTCAACCTCAGTAGCAGCGTAATTTCGTTTGTCCAATTCAAGTTTAAGCAATTCTTTCAAATGAAATTGATCGTAATCGAGCTTTTGTGAAAGCATCAGATACTCCTGCTTGTTCTTTTCAAGGTGATTTTTACGTTGTATGTAATCGAAATAAACTTTGGTATAATTAGTTCTTTCAAAATTCAAACCAGCCAAGGTGTCAAGTAGTTCCAATTGAAAAGCAACATCACGTAACTCAACCGTATTGTATTGGGAATGTATATGTAATAAACTGGAAGTTAATTCCTTCAAAACATTTAATCCAACCGGTGAATCGTTAATAAACGCACGAGATTTTCCTGAACGTTGAATTTCTCTGCGCAAGATCAACTCATCAGAAATGTCAAGGTCATTCTTGTTAAAGAATTTCTCGAATTTCTTAGATTTAATTGAAAAAATTGCCTCTACATATGATTTATCAGAATCGGGTCCGATAACATTGAAATCTGCTCTTTCGCCCAAAATAAGGCCCAATGCGTTTAAAAGAATGGATTTACCTGAACCTGTTTCTCCGGTTATAACGGTAAAGCCTGATTCAAAATTTAACTCGGCACGATCTATAAGTGCAAAGTTGTTTATTTTCAGACTCTTTAACATTAATTGAGAATTTCCTGATATTTACTTGAATTAGCTGGGTCTAATTTTTTAAGCAATTTCACAACATCTATTTTGTTATTTGGCTCTGCGTCAATATACAAGTTTTTCAACTCTACCGATTTAGCTTGAACAAAAGTCAAAAGATTAATAGAGTTTGGACGAGTAGCAACAACTTTATTTAGCTTATTCAATGCGTCATACATCGATTTACGGCCATTAACCTTATCATCGTATAACTTATCGACACCTTTTCTATGATAATCATAATTGCATTCTCTCAAAGGTTCAAAAAGTTGGTGCAGAATATTATCAACCAAATAAAATCTATTTCTTTTTCCCGCTTCGTTAGATTTCCAACCCGGCGCATTGGAAGACTGTGCGTTAGCTACAATTTGTTGCGCTTCATTAAAATATGGAGTCCCTCCTTTCAATGAAAAAGAATCATAGTCCATACCCAAAATAAAATAAGCGTAAAATGCGAGTATAGAAGTTAAATTATCTCTAAACTGATTCGGTGCATATATTAAGACTGCATTTCTTGAATAAGAAAAATTAATATCATCATCCTGAAAATTAAACAGCGTTGTGTTATAGGAGGAATTAAAGGCCGGACGGGAAGACTGAACTTGTAAGGAGCCTGAATAGGTTCCAGGTGATGGTATAGAATTGATCTGAAGTTGCATTGTGCAATTAATACGCTCCTCAATTTTGAACTTATCTTTCGTCCACTGAGTTGTGTTAATCATATCATATATTGTCTGGTTTAATTGCTCAAAAATCTCTTTTTCAACTGAGGTAATCTCCAAACGTGCATCAGTTATGATGCTGACTTGGCAATTCAATTCTTGCGCAGATGACGAGAATGTTGACAAAAATATGAGCAGTATTGCTAAATACTTTAACATGAATAATTAATTATTGTAACCAAAATATCACTTGCGACTTCTGGCTTAGACTTTAACTCAAAATTAATCAATTTATTGCGATCATCCAAAATGCTAATCTTATTGGTATCCCCTGAAAAACCGGCACCTTTATCCTGCAAAGAGTTCATAACAATTAGATTCAGATTCTTATTTTCTAATTTTTTTACCGAATTTTCTAAAAGATTATTAGTCTCTAAAGCAAAACCGACTAATATCTGCTCTGGCAATTTATTTTGTCCTGCCCACGCGAGTATATCGGGATTCTTAACAAGTTCAATTACTAGATTTTCATCTGACTTTTTAATTTTTTCGGTTACTTCATTTTTTGGTCTATAATCAGCTACAGCGGCAGAGAATATCCCGATATCTGCATGTTTCCAATTTAGTTCAGTTACCTCCTGCATTTCTTTTGCAGTTTTAACCGAAATTAATTGGAGATTTGGATGTGAAAGCGAAAGTATGGTTGGTCCTGTTACTAAACAAACATTTGCTCCTTGATTAAGGGCCTCTTTCGCTATTTCAAAACCCATTTTACCGCTAGAATGATTGCCGATGAACCTAACAGGGTCAATTGCCTCATATGTTGGACCTGCAGTTATGAAAACCTGTTTATTTTTTAACTTTTGAATATGAATATTTTCCTCCGAAGAAAAGAATAACTCAATCTCTTTTGCTATACCTTCAGGCTCAGCCATTCTCCCCTCTCCATCCAAACCACTCGCTAATTCTCCAGATTCAGCAGGGATAACAAGTACCCCATCACTTTTAATTAAAGCTAAATTGCGTTTAGTCGTCGGATGAGCATACATGTCTAAATCCATAGCAGGCGCTACGATCGTTTTTCCTTTCATAGAAAGGTAAGTAGCTAAAAGGAGATTATCACAAGCACCAACCGACATCGCCGAAAGCGTATTGGCTGTAAGAGGCGCTATAACAAACAAATCAGCCCAAAGTGCATTTTCAACGTGGTTATTCCAACCACCAGTTTTCCTGTCCCAGAATTCAATTTGAACTGGATTATTAGAAAGGGTACTAAGTACTAGGGGACTGATAAAATCAGAAGAGGCAGGTGTCATTATACATTTGACATCTGCCCCTTTTTTCTTTAATATTCTTATGAGATATGCTACTTTGTATGCTGCAATACCTCCTGAAATTCCAAGAAGGATGCGTTTACCGAGCATAAATTAAATCGACTCTTCAGTTTTTCTCACGTAAATCTTATCCTCCAATAACTCTTGCATTGCCATAGCGACTGGTTTAGGAAGTTTTTCGTAGAACTTTGAAATTTCGATTTGCTCTCTATTTTCAAATATTTCTTCTAGATTATCAGTTGTTGAGGCAAACTCCTGTAATTTCTGCGTCAATTCTTCTTTCAATTCCACGCTAATCTGATTAGACCTTTTGGACATAGTAACGATGGATTCGTAGATGTTACCTGTCTCTTTTTCCATTTCAATTGTGTCACGCGTAATTGTTGATCTCTCTGCAGTACTATTTTTGAAGTTCATGCTAATTTAATTTAGTTGATTCTAGTTTTTGAAGTTCCTTCTGCATCTCATCACTGATCTGATTTGCTTCTTTTTTCATTGAAGAGTCTGGAAATTCGCCCATAAAGTTACGATATCTTTCGATTGTTTGTTCGATTCTCTCCTTTTTTTTGCTTTCTACACTATTAATAGCGAGAAAATAAGAATTTTTGACTAGCACAAAACTTATTTCTTTTTTGAATTTAGATCTCGGATAGTCTTCTAAAAAAGTTATTGCTGTTGTAACAGCTGCTCGATAATTTTGGGTCTGAGCGTATAATTTTACAGCATCATAATTTTTCACTTCAAGCTTAAATCTTAAGCCATCCATAATTTCATTGCAAGAATCTAAAAGGGCTGACTCTGGATAAGCATTAGCGAATTGTTGTAAGTTGTTAATTGCTACTTCAGTGTCATTTTGATCAAGAGAAGATGATGGCGAATTGTAAACTGAACTTAAAGCCGACAAAAACAATGCTTCCTCTGACTTAGAGCTATATGGATATCTCTGGGTATAAGCCCCGAAATAATAGCCCGCCATGTAATAATCTTTTTCTTCAAAATATGCTTTTCCAATGCGGTAGTAAGCTAATTCACCTTCGCCTGTTTTTGGCATTTTCTGATAAACTTGTTCGAACAAGGTTATTGAACGCACATATTGCTTCTTTTCGAAGAGATCATTTGCTGTTGCAAATTTTAAAGCGAAATCATCTCCCTTAACAATCTTGTTATAGTTTGAGCACGATGCCAACAGAGCTAAAAGATATAAACCTATAATCGTTTTGGATAAGTAAATTTTTGAAACGAGCTTCCCTAATTGCATTCACTATTATTTAACCCTCAAACTTCTGCCTATCTGAAGCGTTGAGGTTGGACGAATCCCATTTAACTGACAAATTTTTGACACCGTTGTTTGGTTCCTATCAGCAATCTCGTTTAAAGTATCCCCAGTTTTGATTTTGTAATATTTCCTGAGGGAGGTTTGAACGACAAGTGCAGCATTATCAATCTGCTTTTCGATAGTATCTTTTTCTAAAACTGGCTGAGGTTCTTCTAACTCTAATACCGATGGTTTTGCTCCCGGTCGGAACAGACCTTTGTGAACAAATAAATTTTCATCCTTGCACAACTTTTTATCAAAATCAATTACCTCCTCCGGGTTAATTGGTGAATCGTAAAATCTTACTTCGAAATGCAAATGAGAGCCATACGAATGGCCTGTATTACCTCCAAGACCAATCACATCTCCTGCCTTAACTTCTTGATCTGGAGCGACAATTAACTTGCTCAAGTGAGCATATAAGGTTTCAAGACCATT
>CAMATR010000125.1 GCA_945861175.1 Chitinophaga pinensis
AACCTTGCAGTTAAAGAATTTCACACTATATTTGCAGACTCAAATTTGAGAATTTTTGATTTTGGCCCATTCGTCTAGTGGTTAGGACGCCAGGTTTTCATCCTGGTAACAGGAGTTCGATTCTCCTATGGGCTGCAAATTTTAAAAATTTAAATTAGAAAAGATGGCGAACCATAAGTCAGCACAAAAAAGAATAAGATCGAACGAAACGAAAAGACTTCGTAACAAGTATCAGCACAAATCAGCTCGTAACGCTGTAAGAAAGTTACGAACTCTATCTGATAAAAAAGAGGCCACTGATTTGTTGCCTTCAATAGCAGCTATGTTGGATAAATTGGCTAAGAATAATGTAATCCACAAAAATAAGGCTGCAAACTTGAAGTCTGGTCTTCAAATTGCAATTAATAAACTGTAATCAGTTTTATAAAAATAAATCAGGGGCTTAAGCCCCTTTTTTTGTTTACTATGGTTTTTTCTTTACCTAGAATTATATGTATTAGTATTTTATGTCTTTGTCAATATTCTTGGGCACAGCATAACTCATTATTTGGTGAGGTTGACACTTTGACATACGCATATAGAATAGGTGGGAGTATTGACTCGGTGGACTTGATTACAGGAAGAAATTCATCTACATTTATAGGTGGAGGATGGAACACCAAGGCAAACACATTTGAAAACGACTTTTTTATTGAAAATACTGGTGGACAGCAGTTTTTTTCATTTAGTAAGTGGAAAAAACTTCAATTTACAGGATTACCCCATCTAGGATTCGCTTATTCTTTTGGTTCAAAAGGGATGCAATGCATCAATTCTGAATTTCAGCAAGTCTATCGTGAGAAACTTATGTTAAATGTTTTTTATGAGAAAAATGCAGCAGAGGGGTTTCTCCGAAATTCATTTTTTGATCACAATCATGTTCAAGTTCAATTGAATAAGCTAGGTAAAGTTTATTCCTTTAATCTCAGATCATCTTATGAATCTTCAACGGTTGGTCAAAATGGAGGATTGCAAGTAGATACACTTCCTGAATATCTAGATATAGAGCTTTTGTCTGTTAATAAAAATTCTGCAGAAACAAAAACACAGCGCTCAAGGGTTGAGCTTACTAATTATATTGATTTTTTAGATGATTCGCTTAATGCATTGGGACTTTTTTCAGAGCACCTATTGAAGATTAAAAAATACCGGTATTTCGAAGAAGATACATTAGAAGGAATTTATTCAGTTTTAAATTATGATACGATAAAGACCTATGATCAGCACCAATGGTCAGAAATATCGAATGGATTAGGTTTATTTTATTCAGGAAAAAGTTGGCTTATAAAAGTACAACCTGTTATCTCTTATTGGAATTTTAAAAATTTAGGACGCTTTAATGATACTGTAGAAGTCGATTTTAAAAGTGATATTTCTTATTTGGGAAGATTCATAAAATTTACTGAAAGTTTCAATTATAATTTCTTCGGTGCTCAAAATGAGTGGTCGAATAAATTTGATTTAGGCCTCAGAATGTCGGACTTTAAATTGGTTTTGAGTTCTGATATATCATCCTTATTACCTGATTATCATCAACGGTATGCTCAAGGAAATAATTATTTTGCAATAGGAAATAATTTAGAAAGGCAAAACAGGAGTAATCAGAAACTATCCATTGGTTATCAGCTAAAGAAAATATCATTTAAGGGTAGATTTGGTCTGACACAGTTGAAAAACAATTATTGGTTTGTCGATACAATTTGGAGAAATGATTCACTTAACTCTTTATCATTCGCTCAAATGGGTCTGATATCTGCTCTTTCTTTTGGTGCTTTGAATATTCACTTAACTTATAATTACTCGATTTGTCCAGACGATTTAACGATTATTCCAACGCACCAATTCTTTGGACGTGTTTACTTGAAAGGTGGAGTTTTTAAAGCAAAAAAAATGCGCGCATATGTCGGCTTTGATATAGCTTATTTATCATCTTACCAGCGTTTAGGGTATTATTCTCAAATAGCTACGTTTGATATGAATAACCCTGATGCTATCGCAGTAAATGCCTCGTCACTTCATTTTTTTACTGGCTTTCAAATTGATGAGTTCAAGTTTTATCTTCGCCTCGAAAACCTGAATTATTTTTGGGCTGATCGAAATCTTCAAACAGCTAGGGGGTATCCAATTCCTCCTGAACAATTCCGTTTAGGAATTACTTGGGATTTTTTTAATTAACTCGGTTTTATTAGCCTTTCGGCTTTTTTGTGCACGCAGATTGTGAAAATCAAAATTTTTCACTTTGGAGAATATCAACAGTTTAAAGTTCGATTCTTTTTCAGTCATTCGGAACCTTTCCGCTTGCTTTCTTTATCTTTGGCAAAAAAAATAATAACATGGGATTACTGGAAGATAAAGTTGTTCTTATTACCGGAGCTTCGCGCGGAATAGGTAAATCGATTGCTGAAGAATGTGTTAAACAAGGGGCTAAAGTAGCATTCACGTATCTTTCTTCTGACGAGAAAGCACGGGCGCTTGAGAACGAACTTTCCGCAGATGGAGGTATTTCAAAAGGATTTAAAAGTGACGCTTCAAAATACGACGATGCTCAAAAGTTAGTAGACGACGTTGTTGCAGAATTTGGAACAATTGATGTTCTAGTAAATAATGCGGGTATTACAAGAGACACTTTGTTAATGAGAATGACCGAAGAGCAATGGGATGATGTTATTAATACAAATTTAAAGTCGGCGTTTAATTTAACAAAGGCAGTTCAGCGCCCAATGTTGAAAGCTCGTAAAGGTTCGATTATTAATATGTCATCTATTGTAGGTGTAAAAGGAAACGCAGGACAATCAAATTATGCCGCCTCTAAAGCTGGATTAATAGGCTTTACTAAATCAGTTGCCGCAGAATTAGGCTCTAGGAATATTCGCTGTAATGCTATCGCTCCTGGATTTATTGAGACTGAAATGACTGAGGTTTTAGATCAAAAAGTTGTTCAAGAATGGAGAAATGCAATTCCACTAAAACGTGGAGGGCAACCCAAAGACGTTGCGGATTTAACTGTTTTTCTTGGTTCGGATATGTCAGCTTACATTACTGGTCAAACAATTAATATTTGCGGAGGATTGCTGATGTAAAAGAAATTATAAATATCGAAGCCAGCTAAGCAGCTGGCTTTTTTTGTGAATTTCCTCGAAGTTTATTAAAGTAATTGATCAGATTTTTGAGCGCGTCAATGTACAACAGAAAATAGAGAATAGCTGTAAAAATCCAAAGCACGATAATGTTTAGCGCGAAAGTATTAATACGAAATCCAAAAAGCTTTTTAGAAGGGGCGTAAAAATGAGCGTTTAAAAAAAGCGCGTGATCAGATGGATTGTAGATAGGATTTTCCTTTCGAACTAATTCATTTTTGTAAATTGTTATCTTTTCTGATTCTAATCTATTTGTTAAAAGGTCATTTAAAGATTCATTTCCAAACTTCAATTTATTTTCATTGAATTTTTGACCTTCGCTAGTTTTTAATCGCTCGATTATGTCATTTGTTTTGTTATAATCAGAAATGTATTGAGAATTTAAAATACCTATCAATTTAGCGATATTCTCATGAGTTTTTTCAGTCTTATTATTCGGATTAGCCAAATCCGAAAGGCATTCTTTACAACTTAAATTATCCCATTTTTCAAGTTCTCTGATAATTTCTTTTTTCAGGACCTCGCGTGAATGTATTTTTTTCTTTTTAGTCGATAAAGAGGAAACTAAATTATTATTCAAGCTTACCATTTCAGGAATCCAATAATCTTTTTTCCACTGCGCATTGTACTTTTTGATGTTCAATTTGAAATAACTTTGTTCCAGTTTGTTTTCTGTAAATTGACTTACAGCAAGTGCTTCATAAGCCCATCTGGATAACATCATATTTCCAATCCAAGGAACTGAATTTGATTTTGAAATAGCAGGGTGAAGTTTATCGAATTTAACTATCACTCCGCTGAATAAAAGTTGAGGAATAATAAGTATTGGCACAACAATATAGATGACTTTTGCTGTGTTTAAGGCACTGGAAATGTTAAGTCCCAAGAGATTTGCAGCGCAAGAAGCTGAGAATAAAACAAGCCAATATTGCCAATAAAGCCCATTGATTTCAAGTATATAATTCCCAATTATTACAAAAAGTAGTGTTTGAATGCCGGAAACCAGAAATAATAAAAGAACTTTTGAGACTAAATAACTTGTTCTGGAAAGATTAAGAAAGGACTCTCTTTTAAGTAGTTTTTTGTCTTTATGTATTTCTTCAGCAGCCACTGTAATACCCAAAAACAGGGCAACTATGACTGAAATAAAAATATATTGGGGCAAGTTTTCATTCTGAAAGAATGTATATACTATATTTTCCCCGTCATTACTTGCGAAATATTTCACAAAGAATGAAAGCATTATTGCAAGAATTGGCGCTTCAAGAAATGTAATTAAAAGATACTGTTTGTTCGACAACTTACTTAAGGCATCCCTTGAGAAGAAGACGCCTAATTGTTTCAATCTATTTGCAGTTTTTGTTTGGGGAGATGGTATAGTTTGATTTTCAGATTTGATTGACTTAGTTTTCATTCCTAAGTAATAGTCATACCATTCCTTGGGTTGTGTTTTTCTATGGTCAGTCAGCTTACCATATTCATCCACGATGCGTGTTTCCACAATATTGAATACCTGTTCAGGATTAACATTACCACACAAACCACATTCACTTTCTTCCGCATTTCCCTGATGAGTTTTGTGCTTGAAATAGGTTATAGCTTCAATTGGATTTCCATCATAGATTGGGTAGCCTCCTTGATCGATAAGGAACAATCTATCAAACATTTTGTAAATATCAGACGAGGGTTGGTGAATAACAACAAAGATTAATTTCCCTTTAAAGGTTAATTCCTTGATAAGATCCATGATGTTTTCAGAGTCCCTTGAGGATAATCCTGAAGTAGGTTCATCAATAATTAAGATCAACGGCTCTCGTATCAGTTCCAATGCAATGTTTAGGCGTTTTCTTTGGCCACCTGAAACTATTTTTTCTAGGATGCTTCCAACAACAAGATCCTTTATTTCATAAAGCCCAACTGAGCGCAATATGTCTACAACTTTTTTCTTTATCTCTCGCTCACTTAGATTACCGAAACAAAGCTTTGCATTAAAATATAAGTTTTGAAATACAGATAGTTCTTCAATTAAAAGATCATCCTGACTAACAAAGCCTATAATGCCCTGAAGTTTGTGTTTGTCTTTATGTATATCTACACCATTGATTGTAACAACACCGTTAGTCGGCGAGGTCTGGCCATTTAGAATGTTTAATAGAGTCGATTTCCCTGTACCAGAACCACCCATAATACCCACGAGCTTTCCAGATTCCTCACTAAAATTGAAATTGTGTAATCCTTGACGATTATTATCGAAGTAATATGATATATTATTAGCTGCAAATACGATTTTTTTCTTTTGCCCATGTTTGTGAAACTGACTTATTACATCGCTGTAATACAGGTGCTTACTTTTTGAAGTATGCAGTGAAGATCCGTGGGTGAATATATATGTACGATCATTTGTAATAAACTGACCATTAAGACTTAACGTATCAATTCCAAAATATTTAAAGAATAAAATATTGACACTTTCAATATAAAGAATCAAAATTTTATCATCTAATCCTTGCAGTTGAATTTCTCGCTCTTTTCGAGTTTTGTTGCTACTAACTAGAATGTAATTATCGGTCGTTTCTATAAAAGTAGTATTGTTTAATATAAAAGCACTTATTTGATCAAATTCCTCTTTGGAAATGTTAAAAGCTTCAGCAACCGTTGTTACAAATATTAATTCCTGATCTTGAATTTTATCATTTGAATTGATGAACTCAAATATTCTTAAAAGAACAATTAGCTTTTGTTTTTGCCTTAATTCTTCATTTATTGCAGAGCAAATCATTAAGACTTTAACTGAATTTAGCGAGTTACGTTTTTTATCAGCGTCTTTCTTTTTTTGCTTTGAGTGAATAGTATTAAGATGTTCATCAAAAAGTTGAAGATAATGTTCAATCAGTTGCGAACTTAACTCTGT
>CAMATR010000126.1 GCA_945861175.1 Chitinophaga pinensis
CTGATGAATTAGTCAATACGAATACCATCTTGCGTTCCATGGGACTTGGTCAAAATCAGGTCAAGCGAAATAAATCGAATTTCAAACAAAAGAATCAGAAGAAGAAATTTATTAAAAAACCATAAAAGAATGGCGTCTTTTGAAATCTATGGTGGCAAGCCTTTGAAAGGCGAGCTCATTCCTCAGGGAGCAAAAAACGAAGCATTACAAGTATTGTGCGCTCCGTTGCTAACTGCCGAGAAAGTTACTATTTCAAATGTTCCTGATATTATCGATGTCAATAAGCTGATTAGTCTATTACAGACAATGGGCGTGAAAATTGAAAAGGTTGAAAAAGGCACATTTATTTTTCAGGCTAAAGATATAGATCTTGACTATCTAGAATCTGAGGATTTCAAGAAAAGAGCTGGTGCTTTGCGTGGGTCAATCATGATTGTTGGACCACTTTTAGCTCGTTTTGGAAGAGGATTTATTCCCAAGCCTGGTGGAGATAAAATTGGCCGAAGAAGATTGGACACCCATTTCGAGGGCTTCCAAATGCTTGGAGCCAAGTTTAATTATGATGCAGGTGAACATTTCTATTCAATTGAGGCAAAAAAGCTAAAAGGAACTTATATCCATTTAGATGAAGCATCTGTAACTGGTACTGCAAACATTGTAATGGCTGCTGTCAGGGCCGAGGGTAAAACAACGATTTATAACGCTGCTTGTGAACCTTATTTGCAGCAGTTGTGTAACATGCTCAACTCGATGGGGGCACAAATTGAAGGTATTGGTTCTAATATGCTTCACATCAATGGTGTAAAGGAATTAGGGGGCTGTTTTCACCGGATCCTTCCCGATATGATTGAGATCGGTTCGTTTATAGGGCTAGCAGCAATGACGGGTTCTGAAATTACGATTAAAGATGTAAGTTGGGATAACCTTGGAATTATTCCAAATGTTTTTAGGCGATTAGGTATACAGTTGGAGCGACGCGGAGATGATATCTTTATTCCAGCTCAGGAGAATTATGAAATAGATACATTTATTGATGGATCTATTTTAACGATTGCAGATGCCCCTTGGCCTGGATTTACACCTGATTTACTTTCAATTGTTTTGGTGGTTGCCACTCAAGCAAAAGGTTCGGTATTGATTCATCAAAAAATGTTTGAATCAAGATTGTTCTTCGTAGATAAATTGATTGATATGGGTGCGCAAATCATTTTATGCGACCCCCATCGTGCAACTGTTATCGGATTAAATAAACAGCACTCTCTAAAAGGAATTCAAATGACCTCTCCAGACATTCGTGCCGGTGTATCCTTGCTGATTGCTGCGCTGTCTGCAAAAGGAAAAAGTGTTATTCACAATATTGAGCAAATAGATAGAGGATATCAGGATATTGAAATCCGCCTCAATAATCTAGGTGCAGATATAAGAAGAGTTGGGTAATGAAACAAATAGTCATTTTTACTGTTTTGTCAAGCTTTATTTTATTAGGATTTAAAGATGTTGAAAACATTACTCTAAACCAATCCCTTGAAAAAGCTCCAGATTTTACGCTTATAGCTCCTTCAGGAAAAAAAATAAAACTTTCGAAATTGAAAGGTAAGATGGTGTTAATCGATTTTTGGGCATCATGGTGTGGACCTTGTCGCAGAGAGAACCCTAATGTTGTTGAGGCATATGTGAAATACAAGGACAAGAAGTTTTTGAATGGAAAAGGCTTTGAAGTTTTTAGCGTATCACTCGATAAAAATGAAGATGCTTGGAAAAAAGCTATTGCTGAAGATAAGTTGATTTGGAAAAATCATGGTTGGGACAAGGATAGTGAAGCATCTAAATTGTACAAAGTGTATTCAATTCCATCTGGGTTTTTAGTCAATGGAGATGGCAATATAGTTGCAAAAGGTCAAGAGTTGAGAGGTTTGGGTTTACATATAGCCTTAGATAAGCAGTTAAAATAATAAGTTTTCTTAGACTCTTCAATTACTATTAATCATGATTAGAACACTTTAGTTTTTCAAACTACCTCTAGAAAAACTCAAAAAGAAATTACCCATTCGTAATTTTCAATTTAATACCTTTGCCTCGTGGTAAAAATCCGTGACA
Organism: Chitinophaga pinensis; assembly: GCA_945861175.1. Lineage (GTDB taxonomy): Bacteria > Bacteroidota > Bacteroidia > Flavobacteriales_D > Crocinitomicaceae > M0103. The sequence continues at coordinate 2,098 of CAMATR010000126.1, forward strand.
TAGAATTAGGTGAGTTTCCGCTTTTGCTAGCACCCATGGAAGACGTAAGCGATCCGCCCTTTCGTGCCTTATGCAAGAAGAATGGAGCAGATTTGATGTATACGGAATTTATTTCTTCAGAAGGTTTGATCCGAGATGCTGCTAAAAGTGTTCAGAAAATGGATATTTATGAATACGAGCGTCCTGTGGGAATTCAAATTTTTGGTCACGACATCGAAAGTATGAAGGAAGCCACACGCATCATTGAAAAAACAAACCCGGATATTATTGACATCAATTTCGGTTGTCCTGTGAAGAAAGTTACTTGCAAAGGAGCGGGTGCGGGAATGCTTCAAGATATTCCGAAGTTGATCAAAATGACAGATGAAATCGTCAGAACGACCAATCTACCTGTTACAGTTAAAACACGATTGGGTTGGGATGATGAGTCGAAGTTCGTGGTAAGTACTGCTGAAAAATTACAAGATGTTGGTGTTGAAGCAATTTCAATACATGGAAGAACAAGAGTGCAATTATACAAAGGGGATGCAGATTGGACACTGATTGGTGAAGTGAAAAATAATCCTCGCATGCATATCCCAATATTCGGCAATGGCGATATTGATACTCCCGAAAAAGCAGTTGAATATAAAAATCGCTATGGAGTGGATGGAGTGATGATTGGTCGAGCAAGTATTGGTTATCCGTGGGTATTTAATGAAATCAAACATTTTATGAAAACTGGGATGCACCTGCCTGCTCCAGGTATTCGTGAACGCGTTGAAATCACGAGACAGCATCTTGAAATGAGTGTTCAGTGGAAAGGAGAATCACTCGGAGTTGCCGAAATGAAACGTCATTATACCAATTATTTCAAAGGAATTTCACACTTCAAAGATTACCGAATGAAACTAGTTACTTCGTTTAATTTACAAGAGGTCCTCGATACATTAGATTATATTGCTGCGCATGAGGACGAATTTGAATTTGCTTGAGATGACTGCTAGTGTAAAGTATCTCCATTAAAATATTCCAATTTTATTATTCCGCGATATCTCGTTTAGTTTCTTCAAATTTAGTGGAGAATATTTGTCAGATTATGGTGTGATATAAGAGGAGTTAATGAATTTTGCTTTAGAATGAAAGAAACCCATAGTAGTTTGCTTAATTAAGTCAAGTGTTTGCTTATTTTTAGCATTCAAAATTCAAATGCTATGCAACGCTATAAGAGTTATGCTTTAGGTCAGTGGTTCGATGGAGAAGGTATCGAGTCAAACCTATACAATGCCATTACAGGTGACAAAATTGGAGAAATCTCGAGTTTAGGGCTCGATTATTCAGCGATGCTAGAATATGGTCGTAAAACAGGTGGACGCGTACTGCGGAAAATGACCTTTCAGGAAAGAGGACGAATGCTGAAGGCTTTGGCAATGCATTTGTTGGCAAATAAAGAGAAATATTACCAAGTAAGTGCTTGGACTGGCGCCACCCGTGTCGATTCGTGGATTGACATTGAGGGAGGTATTGGGAATCTTTTTGCAAATGCATCATTGCGTCGACAATTTCCTGATTTACCCTATTATGTAGATGGAGTTGCAGCTCCTTTGTCAAAAAACGGGACGTTTATCGGCCACCATATTATGGTTCCAAAAGAGGGAGTAGCTGTTCATATAAATGCATTTAATTTCCCAATTTGGGGAATGCTAGAGAAGATAGCAGTAAATTTTCTTGCTGGAGTTCCTGCCGTTGTGAAGCCATCAGGTGCAACGTGTTACCTATCTGAGGTAATGGTGAGAGATATTATCGATTCTAAAATTTTACCCGAAGGTGCTTTACAATTGATTTGTGGTTCAGCGAGAGGGATTATCGACCATGTCTCATCGGAGGATGTAGTTACATTTACAGGCAGTGCGTCTACGGGATTGATGCTGAAGTCTAATCCACGAATTGCTGAACACAATGTTTCATTCAATTTAGAAGCCGATTCGTTGAATGCAACAATTTTGGGCGAGAAAGCAGTCCTTGGAACTGAAGAGTTTAGTCTTTTTATCAAAGAAACTGTAAAGGAAATTACTGTTAAAGCTGGCCAAAAATGTACAGCAGTGAGAAGAATTATTGTTCCTGAAAATTTAGTGGATGAGGTGCAGAAAGCAATTGCAGAGCGTTTGTCAACAACTGTTTTGGGTGATCCAAGTGTCGAGGGGGTTAGAATGGGAGCCTTAGCTAGTCGTTCTCAAGTAGATAGTGTCCGTGCAAGTGTAGAACAATTGGCACTTTCTCAAGAAATTGTTTTCGGCGATTTAGACCATTTCGATGTATTGGGTGCCGACAGACTAAAGGGTGCTTTCTTTTCTCCTATTCTTTTTAGAAACAATGACCCATTCAATAAAACGGATGTTCACAATATTGAAGCTTTCGGACCAGTTGCGACAATTATGCCATATAAAAATTTAGATGAAGCAATAGAGTTAGCAAAAATGGGCAAAGGATCGCTTGTATCTTCAATTGTAACACCATGCAATAAAGAGGCAAGAGAATATGTTGTTAATGCGGCAAGTATGCACGGACGAATTTTGGTATTGAATAAAGAGTGTGCAAAAGAGAGCACAGGACATGGTTCACCTATGCCATTATTAACACATGGTGGTCCAGGTCGCGCAGGAGGTGGAGAAGAGATGGGTGGAAAAAGAGGTGTAATGCACTACTTGCAACGCACAGCCATTCAGGGACACCCAACGACCATTACAGAAATAACGCAACAGTTCCAGGTAGGAGCTGCCATGCCTGAGGCCAATCCGCATGTATTCCGCAAGCATTTTGAAGAATTGGTGGTTGGTGAAACGGTATTCACACACAAACATACCGTGACTGATGCTGACATCGTGAATTTTGCCAATGTTTCAGGGGATAATTTCTATGCACACATGGATGCAACATCTTTGGAAGGAACAATTTTTGAGCGACGAGTTGCGCATGGATATTTTATTTTAGCTAAAGCGGCAGGTTTGTTTGTGGACCCTAAAAAAGGTCCGGTATTGCTGAACTATGGCATCGACGAGGCACGATTTGTAAAGCCCGTTTATCCCGGAGCGACTATCGGTGTACGCTTTACGGTAAAGGAAAAAATTGATCAGGAGAAACGATCTGAAGACGACATCGCGAAGGGAATTGTAAAATTCTTGGTTGATGTGTACGATGAAACAGGAGAGACTGTAGCTTTGGCGACAATCCTCACGATGGTGAAAAAAATCGATCAAGCGTAACCTTAAATCTAAAGCATCGTATCGCTTTAAAAACTAATATTTTACTTTTAAATCTTTAAATTCATATGAAAATTGAAACCACTAATGCATTAGACGGAACAATTAATATTGATGAAGTAGCAAAAAAGGTCACCGTTACTTATTCAACATTGAGAGCTGCAGGGTTTACTTCTGTAGTAACTATAGATTCATTATCAAAACCCAATGTAATTGAAATTAATATAACTAAAGTTGGTTCAGGAACAGTTAACTCTGTTGAAGTGATACTTTCTGCTATTCCTTCAGGAGCTTATGGGGCTGTAAAAATCACCTCATTGGCAAGCGGAAGAGTTCCGAATCCAATAACGAAAATATCACATCCAATAACTTTTTAATTCCCGTGCGCTGCCTTATTGTGGTTTTAACTGCCGCATTATTTACTTATACTCCGTTTTTTTATTCCCAAGGATCATGTAAAGATTTTGAGGAGCAACTTGACAAAGCCTATGATATCAATAATTTGCCGGAATATTATAGGTTTTCTCAAGATTTAAGGCGATGTGAAGAAATCGCTGGCATTGGTAATGATAAAAGCAGATATCCTTATTTTCTTACAAAATATTTCATCAAGCAGGGAAATCTTCAAAAGGGTAAAATACTTTTGAAAAGAAGTCTAAAGACGCAAAAAAATCAATCTAATCTGATTGATTTGAAAATATTAGATGCTGCTATTTTGATGCTGGAAAATAAGTATTTAAAATCCATGG
>CAMATR010000127.1 GCA_945861175.1 Chitinophaga pinensis
ATTCGATTGGGGCTTACCAAGTAGATCAAATGGGCTTTAGAATAGATTTACTTTACAACAATCCCGAAACGTCACTATTGGTTCCTTTCTTCCCAATGACAGGAGTGGATGACAAACAGTTGGTGACCTTGCTTGATATGGACAAATTAAATCAAAATAATCAACCTTTCTCAGATGGTGTTTTTGATTATGTACCAATTAATTACACCGCAAATAGGGCTGAAAATGGGGGGACTATAAATACTCGAAATGGACGGGTTTATTTCTCTTCTGTCGAACCATTCGGAAAAACACTTGAACAGAAATTACAAAATGCCGGAATATCTCAGGTTGTGGTGGACCAGGTTGCGTTTAAAGAACTTTACGATTCAACAAAAACAGCAGCACAGCAAATCCCCGCTAAAAACAGATTTAGCTTTAGAGGTGAGTACCAATCTTCTATAAGCTCTGATATTCCATTAAATGCGCTTAATGTACCTGAGGGGGCTGTTACAGTCACAGCTGGTGGGATTAGACTTGTTGAAGGAACAGACTATACTGTTGATTATAATCTTGGACGGGTTAAAATATTAAATACGGGAATTCTTGAGTCGAATACCCCCATTAAAATATCTATTGAAAGTAATTCTGTCTTTGGATTCCAAGCTCGGTCAATGATGGGGGCACATTACAATTATCGCTTCAGCGATAAGCTCAATTTAGGAGGAACTTGGATGAGAATGATGGAACGGCCAGTTACACAAAAAGTAGATATTGGGAGTGAACCATTCAAAAACAATATTTTAGGAATTGATTTAGCATATAGAACGGATGTTCCCTTCTTAACAAAACTAGTTGATTTTCTGCCTGTTATTTCTACAAATCAAAAGTCGACTCTTTCTTTTTCGGGGGAATTTGCTCATTTAATACCTGGTGAACCTCGTGCGATAAATAAAGGTGGGACTTCTTATATTGACGATTTTGAAGGCTCTCAGAGCACTATTGATTTAAGATCGATAACATCTTGGCGTTTGGCTTCAATACCTCAAGGTCAATCCGATTTATTCCCTGAAGCAGCAAATCAAAATCTTTCAGCTGGGTACAAGCGTTCTAAAATGAGCTGGTATTTGATAGATCCACTTTTTTACCAAAGCAATTCCCTGACCCCTGAGCATATAAAGGATAATCCTCAAATGTTGGCTGATAGCCGAATGCGATTAGTGAATCAAACAGATGTATTTCCAAACCTTCAGCAACAGTATGGGTCTATTCCCAATATTCCCATTCTTGAAATCGCCTACTATCCCAACGAAAGGGGGATGTATAACTATGATACAACAAATACAGTAAACTCAGATGGAACTTGGGTAAATCCTGAAAATCGATGGGGAGGAGTCATGCGTGCACTTTCTACCAATGATTTTGAGCAAACGAATATTGAATTTATTCAGTTTTGGGTTTTAGATCCTTTTAATGAAGATGCAGAAAATGTAAATCCTTCTGCACAGCATAATGGGGGTGATCTTTATTTCAATCTTGGTAATATTTCTGAAGATGCATTGCCAGATTCAAGAAAAAGTTTCGAAAATGGTCTGCCTCCAACAGGGATATCAATAAATGACGATTTGGACACGACTTCTTGGGCAAGAATATCCACACAACAGGTTGTTGTAAATGCTTTTGATACGGATCCAGCATCTCGTATGAATCAAGACATAGGTATGGATGGATGGAGCAACTCGCAAGAAAAAATCGCTTTCCAAAACTATGTAAATTGGGTCAGCAATTCAACATTAGATGCTGCGACTAAAGCTAAAATGATAAATGATCCCTCAAATGATGATTTTAATTTTTATCGGGACGATAATTATGATTTACTGCAGTTGAATATTCTTGAGCGATATAAAAAATACAATGGTATGGAAGGCAACTCTCCAACAATAGAAATGTCTGATACAGCGAATATTGATGGATATCCTACACAAGGGACAAACATGCCAGATTTAGAGGATATCAATCAAGATAACAACTTATCTCAGACTGAAAGTTATTTCCAATATAAGGTGAGTATGCGACCAAATGATATGGTTGTGGGGCAGAACTATATCACGAATGTACAGGAGTATACAAATGGAACTAAGACAGAAAAATGGTATCAGTTCAAAATTCCAATTCGGGATTTTGAGAAAAAAGTCAATGGTATTATGGATTTTAGATCTATTCGTTTCATGCGTATGTTCATGAAGGGATTTGATGAAGAGGTATTATTGCGTTTCGCTCGATTGGAGTTGATAAGAGGAGAATGGCGCCGATATTTGGAGGATCTAACTCAGCCAGGTGAAAGTGTACAAACCGATCCAAATTTAACTACTTTTAATATTGCTGCTGTTAATGTGGAAGAAAATGATCAGCGCAGTCCTGTGAAATATGAAATTCCGCCTGGAATTATTCGAGAGATAGACCCTTCACAACCTTACCAAAGACAGTTAAATGAGCAATCTTTAGCCCTTGATGTATGCAATTTACAGGATGGCGACGCGCGTGCAGCATACAAAAACGTACAGTTTGATGTGCGCACCTATAAAAAGCTAAAAATGTATGTTCACGCAGAAGAGGTGTTAACAACTATGCCTCTGAAAGATCAAGATTTGACTCTGTTTGTAAGATTAGGTACCGACTTCGTAGACAATTATTATGAATATGAACTACCACTATACAAAACGCAATGGGGAGCCACTCTTCCTGAGGACATATGGCCAGAACTGAACAATATGGAAATTGTTTTTGATGATCTCTTAGGCCTTAAAAAGAAAAGAAATGATCTTATCGATGGGGGTAATTCAGCGATTTCATATGTTTTGGAGTATTCGGGTGAAGATCCACATAATGCAAATAGAAAAATAAAAGTTAAAGGAAGTCCAAACTTACAGGGGGTAAAAACCATTATGATTGGTGTGCGTAATCCAAGTAAAAATACAAACGACCAATGGCCTGATGATGGAATGGCTAAATGCGCAAACATATGGATCAATGAATTGCGTTTAACTGATTTTGTGAGCGAAGGTGGCTCTGCTGCTGTAGCCCAAATGCAAGTTCAATTGGCAGATTTTGCTAATGTTTCAATGTCAGGAAATTATTCCGGAATCAATTGGGGAAGTGTTGAAAGTAGGGTTCAAGATCGTCAACGTAATGAAAGAATTGGAGTAGATATGAATTCCAATATGCAGCTTGGTCAGTTTTTTGGAAAGCGCGCTGGAGTGTCCCTTCCTTTCTTCTACGGATATTCATTGGGGATTATAAACCCTGAGTACGATCCGTTCAATCCGGATGTTCGGCTTTCTAGTTACGACTTAGATAAAAGAAAGGAACGTGCAGCAGCAGGGCAAGATTTTACAGAACGAAAATCGTATAATTTCACCAATGTTAGAAAAGAAGCTAAGGCTGGGGCGAATGCTCATTTCTGGAGAATTTCTAATTGGTCAACTAGCTATGCTTATTCTGAAAACACTCGTCGCGATTTCAACACGAATTATGACAGAACAAAAACCTGGAATGGTGGATTGAATTATAACTATTCTTTTACCGCTGAGCCGATTGAGCCTTTTAAGAAAGTTAAATTTGTCCAAAAATCGAATTGGTTTTCTTTGCTAAAGGATATGAACTTCTATTTAAAACCAAAGAATATTTCTTTTACGAATGATTTATTGCGGACTTACAATGAAAGGCAAGTTAGGAACAATTTGGTCCCCGATTTCGAGTTTAACCCTGTTTATGTCAAACGATTTAATTGGAACCGAACCTATAATCTTGGCTACGATTTAACCAAAAACTTAAAAGCGACATTTAGTGCTACCAATCGATCAATTTTTGAGGAAGGCGATGGTAGGGTCGATAAAAAGAATGATCCTCTGAGTTACCAAGTTTTCATGGATACCGTGCGTTCTCAGATGTCAACCTTTGGCAAGACGATGGATTATTCTCACAATTACAGTGTGAATTTCAATCTTCCTTTGGATAAATTGCCTATTACTAATTGGATGACTGCCAACATGAAATATGGTGGAACTTATAATTGGATGCGAGCACCTTTAGGTCAGGCGGAATTTGGTAATACGATTCAGAACAAACGCACAGTGAATATGACTGCGCAGATGAATTTCACAAATCTGTATAATAAAGTTCCCTTCTTTAAAAAGGTGAATACTGATGGAAAAGCATCAAGGGGTGCTGTTGGTTCGAAAGAAGTTGGTGGAAGGGTTGCAGGTCAGCCACAATCAGTGAAAAAAGAGGAAATCAAACCGCCAAAACCCGAGTCGGAAATGACTGAGAAAGAAAAGAAGAAGTGGGAGAAAAAGAAAAAGCGTTTGGAAAGAAAAGCTGAAAATGATAAAAAGCGAGGAGGAAAGGTGCATCCAGTTGCTGGCTTTATTGCTAGAGCAATTATGACGGTTAGAAATGTATCAGGAACTTATTCCCTGACGGATGGAACAATGCTGCCAGGCTATAACCAAGAATCGAGTATTTTAGGATTCAATAATAACTTTAGTGCACCGCTAGGTGGGTTTGTTTTTGGTCAACAACGCTATGATATTTGGGGTAGAGAAACAGGTTACAATATTGCTGCTACCTCAGCAAGTAATGGTTGGTTAGTTCAAAATCAAGATTTGAATAAACAGTATACAATTACACATTCTCAAATGCTTAATTTGAGAGCATCTTTGGAACCATTGAAACATGTAACCATCGAATTAACTGCTAGCAGAACGTTTGGGAATAACTCCAATGAATTTTTCCGTTGGAATGAATCAACACAGGAATATGAAAGTCAAAGTAAAGTAGAAACAGGAACACTGACCTATACCAACATTACTTTTGGGTCTGCATTTGCATTGATTTCTAAAGATTTCTCTTCTGCTATTTTTAATCAGGTTAGATCTGGCAGAGAAGAAGTTTCCGCGCTATTGGGTCAAGCAAATACTAATTCTAATCAGTTGAACTCAGGATATTACTCTGGCTATGGCGGGACGCAACAGGAAGTGGTGGTGGGTGCTTTCTTGACAGCCTATTCGAATCGTAATGTTTCATCTTCCAATATCAATCCAGTTAAAAATACCCCATTGCCAAATTGGTCGATTAATTACAACGGGTTAACAAAATATGAATTCGCTAAAAAATACGTTAAAAATTTCGTGATTCGCCATGCTTACAGCTCAACTGTCAGCATCTCAGGTTTGCAAACTAATTTGAATGCGGCTTTTGATGATAACGGAAATGCAACAGCTTTGGACATCAATAATAATTTTATTGCATCAAGACAAATACAGAATGTTACACTTACGGAACGATTTTCGCCTTTATTGGGTTTTGATGCAACTTGGAATATTAAAGGACAAGGTTTAATAACAAAATTTGAATACAAGAAAGAACGAAGCGCAACTCTTTCATTAAATAATAATCAAATTACTGAAGTATTAGGTAATGAATGGGTAATAGGCTCTGGATATAAATTTGAAAAGGTGAAGTTACCAATCGAGAAAATTCCTGCAAGCGCCTTAAATCTTCGCTTCGATCTATCCTTTAGAGATAATTTAACGGTTGTAAGAAAAATCGTTGAAAATACAAACCAAGCAACTGCTGGTCAACGTGTTGTTTCTATTAAATCATCTGCAGATTACAACGTAAGTCAAAACTTAACAGTACAATTATATTATGATCAGGTGATTAATACGCCAAAGATTGCAACGTCTTTCCCAACTGGAAATATGAGCACAGGAATCCGTTTAAGATTTAATCTTGCAGGGGTACAATAATTATGCAAATCAGACCAGCAAAAAAGGGAGATGAAAATGCAATTATGGCATTGATTCATGCATTGGCGGATTTTGAAAAAGCACCTGAACAGGTAGTTAATACACCGGAGGACTTGAGTCGACACCTTTTTGAGGAGCACATTTGCGAGGCACTTGTTGTTGAGATTGATTCAAAAATAATTGGGTTTGCTCTATATTATACCAATTATTCAACCTGGAAAGGAAAATGTTTATACCTCGAAGATTTTTATGTTTTACCTGAATACCGCGGCACAGGAATAGGCTC
>CAMATR010000128.1 GCA_945861175.1 Chitinophaga pinensis
CCTATAGTAACTACTGTTAATTCTGGATCTTCGCCAATTACGGTAATTTATACGCTCACGGTTACGAATAATTTAGATGGAGGATGCACGGCTACTGATCAGGTATCTGTAACGATTAATCCTGTTCCTGTATTGGTTTTTTCGGGAGATCAGCAGATTTGCACGGGGGATTGTTCAATTATTTCAGTTAGTGGGGCGGATTTTTATTTGTGGGCTCCATCAGCTCAAGTAGTGGATTCTTCTTCTGCAACTCAAACATTTTGTCCTACAACTAATACGACCTATTCTGTAACCGGATACAACATCAGCTTGAATTCTGCTACGAATGGAGATTTTTCAGCCGGTGCAACCGGATTCAGTAGTAACTATGCCCTGAGTAGTGATACCCAAACAGAAGGCACTTACTTTGTTACCACGGACGCAAATTTAACTCACCCTGGATTTACAGGAGTAGATCATACAACGGGTACAGGGAATTTTATGGTTGTCAACGGATCGGATTCGCCGGGTACTTCTGTTTGGTGTCAATCAATCACCGTTGAACCTAATACAGATTATATTTTCTCAACATGGGTGAGCAGCCTTGCGATAGGTTTTCCTGCAGAATTGCAATTTAGTATCAATGGTATTCCATTAGGAGAATCCTTTACTGCTCCTGTTAGCACTGGACAATGGGATGAATTTTATGCAACATGGTATTCGGGAACAGAAACAACAGCTTCAATTTGTATTGTCAATCAAAATACTTCGTTGGGAGGAAACGATTTCGGGATAGATGATATCACGTTTGCTTCGCTTTGCAGTTCAACCGAAATCGTAACCATTACCGTGGATCCACTGCCTGCTATAGATGCAGGAGCTGATGTAACCTTGTGTGAAGGGGGAACAACTGTTCTTCAAGCCGACAATGGTGTGACTTATAGTTGGTCGAATGGAGTAGTAGACGGACAGTCATTCGAGCCTGCAAGCTCCGGAAATTATGTAGTTACTGGCACAGATGCAAATGGTTGTGTGAATACTGACACTCTTGGTATTATTCTTTTACCTCCGCCCACAGCTGATTTTGAAGCTGATAGCTTGACAGGGTATGCCACACTAGAGGTTTCATTCACTAATTCTTCTCAGTATGCAGATAATTATTTTTGGGTTTTTGGAAATGGCGAGTCACTGCCAATTTCAGATGAAAGCATTCAAAATGCCTCCTATGAAACCCCAGGGACTTATACAGTTTATTTGATAGCAGATAATAACTATTGCACCGATACTAGCTCTTTAACTATTGTAGTCATTCCTTTTCCTGATCCGGTAATACATATTCCGAACGTATTTACGCCAAATGGAGATGGATCCAACGATGTTTTCTATATTTCTGCAACCAATGCAAGTTCGGTAAGTGTTACAATTCTAAATCGCTGGGGTAATTTAATGGCTAGCTATGAAGATATTCAAGGCAAGTGGGATGGAACTGTTTCTGAAAATGATGCTCCCGAGGGTGTTTACTTTTTCACTTATGTTATTAAAGGGATAAATGGGCAGGAGTTTTTAGGACATGGAAACATAACCTTAAAAAGATAGGGTTTGAATTTTGGCTACCATCATATGGATGAATTAACTAGATGAGGATTTATAGAGATCTGGATCAGGTGGATATCCCTTTCCCTGTTGTGACTATTGGCACTTTTGATGGTGTTCATTTGGGGCATCAAAAAATTATTGACCGTCTGAATCACGAGGCAAAACTAATTGGAGGTGAATCTACATTGTTTACCTTTTATCCTCACCCTAGAATGGTCATTCATCCTGATTCTCATGGATTGAAATTATTACAAACTCAAGAGGAAAAGCTTGATAAATTGAAACGGATGGGTCTAAAAAATATCATCCTATTTCCTTTTACTTTTGAGTTTTCCCGCTTGACTGCCATTGAATTTGTGCGTGATTATCTTGTAAACAAACTGCATGTTCGGAAAATGGTAGTAGGATACGATCATCAATTTGGAAAAAACAGGGAGGGGACATTGGAATTTCTTCAAAAGATTTCTTCTACTTATAATTTTGATGTAATTGAAATTTCAGCTCATGACATAGAGGATGTGAATGTTAGTTCAACAAAGATTAGAGAATCCATTATTAACGGAAATGTTGAGCGAGCGGCTGAATACTTAGGGGAACCTTATTCTTTAAGTGGAGAAGTAGTGAAAGGTAAATCTTTGGGTAAAACAATTGGATATCCGACAGCTAATATTAAAGTAAAGAATGCTGAAAAACTTTTGCCGTCTAAAGGAGTTTATGCAGTAATCGTTTGTTTTGAAAACAAGAGCTATGCTGGCATGATGAATATCGGGTTTCGCCCAACCGTTAATGGGGAAAATGACTTAAGTTTGGAAGTTAATATCCTTGACCTAAAGGAAGACTTATATGGTAAGAATTTACATATTAATTTCCATTCTAGATTGAGGGATGAACAGAAATTTGATGGGATTGATGAATTGGTTGAGCAATTAAAAAAAGATGAGAAAGCTGTGCGTGCTTTTTTTACTACTTCTGCTCTCTAGATCATTTTTTGGTCAGTGGGATGTGAAGGTGTATTCATGGGAAACGGCTAAATTAGCTTCTCCTGACACCATTTTTGGTATCACATTTTCAAAGTCAAAATTGAAGATTTTACCAGAAGAATTGAAAGCATTCAATCAATTAAAACACCTTGATCTTAGTAAAAACGATTTAACTGATTTGCCTGCATATATTGGTGATCTGGATAGTCTAATTTATATCGATATTTCGAAAAATGACTTCAGTATTTTTCCGGTTGAAATTTGTCGTTTGTCAAATTTGAGCACATTTGTGGCGAATCGAAATAGTTTCTCTGAGTTACCTGAATGTATAGGGTATTGCAAAAAATTGAGCGTTATCGATTTGTGGTCAACACCCGTTACATCCTTTCCAAAATCATTTTCAGAATTAAAAAGTTTAAAAATGCTTGATTTGCAAGGAAACAGGTATTCTCCAACTTTTCAGAGGAAACTAATTGAAACGCTTCCTTGGGTAGAAATCAAGCTTGATCCACCCTGTGATTGCATGGAGTGATTAAGTAGATTTAGTTTTTATGGCCGAACGAAAAATGGCTATTACAAGTAATCCCAAATAAACAATAAGTGAAATCTTATAAAATACTCCCGCTATCAGCTCGTAAAAGGTGAAGTCTTGTTTTTTTGAAATAGAAGCTTGAATAATTCCAGCGTTTCTGCCTTTTTTACGCACCAAAACCTTTCCATCTTGATCTATAATCGCAGAAATCCCACTGTTTGAACTTCTAAGAATGGCAGTTCGACTCTGTATGGCCATTGCAACATTGGAGCATAAATATTGTTCGGAGCCATTCAAGTTTTTGTTCCAAAATTCATTTGCTAAAACAACAAGGAAGTCACTTTCACTAGCAAATTCTGCCATTTTAAGAGGAAAAATACTTTCATAGCACAATACAGGAACAAACTTTTTTCCTAACATGGTTTTGTGAACGGTTCGACTGTTTTCATAACTAGAAACCATTGTGTTGGTGCCTACTACATCTGCAAATTCTTCCATCACAGGGAGCGTTTCAAGAAATGGAATTCGTTCTTGAAACGGTACAAAAATTTCTTTTCCTCGGAGGGAGTATAAGCCATCTTTATTTATTGTCACTGCCACATTGTGTGTCCGGTAGTAAAAATTCCGTGCTTTTTCAAGTCTGGAATAAGGATTGTTTTGACCTTCAGGGTCCAAGGAAAAACCAAAGCCACCAAAGCAAACTGACAGCTCATTCGTATTTTTCAATTTCAACAACATTGACTTGTAAGAATTCTCACCACTTAAATTATTCATCCAACCAACATTCGAAATGATTGTCTCTGGCCAAGCCAAAAGTTCAGTTTTGCTGAATGAATTTAGTTTGGATTTTTCACATAGTTTATTGACAATTTCTTCTGGATTGAAGTGAGTTCTGTGATTGTAAGTGTCTTGGAAAGTGTGCAGTGCTGCGATAGTTGTCTTTTTATTATCAGGGTTGAAAGACATGAAAATGGAAAGAACGAAAGGAGAAATACCCAAGGATATCAAAGCAAGGGAGTTTCCTGGTTTTTGTTTGGAAAGAATTTTCTCCAGCGCTAAATAACAACCTAAATTAGCCGTTAAAATAAAGAAAGATCCACCCTCAATCCCAATGATTTCATAGGATTGTATGATTTTGGGAAACATGCCTAATCCACTGCCCAGTGAGAAAAATGGAGTGCTTAGTACCCAGTATTGATTAACCAATTCAATAGTCATGTGTCCTGCTAGGAAATAGATTAAGCTCCATTTTCGACCTAAACGCTTGTTGATAAAGAGCATTGGGCATAATAATGCCGAATAGGCAATGCTTTCAAAAAGTACACCTACAAAGTAAGATTTTGGTGAAGAGTCATAAAACCACCTGGAACTTAGTCCAATCCATGAGGCATGTGCTATAAAAAGAAAAGAGAACCACATGATGCCTTTTCTTTTGATGTCCGAATTGGATAAATAGTGAAATGCAAACAAAAGTGGTGTGAGTCCAATGAACAGAAGAGGAAACAGCCCATTTGTTGGCCATCCAATAAAGAAAAGCAGCCCAGACAATATGCTTAGTAAGAAACCGGTGGTTATTCGATTAAACATGTAAATCAATCTTTGAGTGATAAAATTAAGCAGAAGATGACATTTTTTGTTTTTTATTTAACTCAATATAAGAAAATTAAACATAAATTTTGTTTGCAAACTGATAAAGTCATAACTTCGGGACGCCTAAATACACTGTAAAGATGAATTGTATTCACTTATGCCTGCTAAATGCAGCTTTTTTTGCACTATCAAGTGCGTCCGTTTCTTATTCTCAGGAATCGGCCAACGTTACTAAAGTGGAAGAGTTTTTAAAGGAAATCTACAGAGATTGTCCGCAATATGTAGATTCTTCGCACATAGAATTTGGGAAAGATTGTTTGAAAAGAACAATTTTTCACAAGGTTGCCAAGGATCAATACCCTGAATGTCCATTGCTTTCTGTAGCGCAAAAAAAGAATAAATGCAATGAACAAATGTCTTACGATTTATCAAGCTTTGATCCTCAAACTTTCAATCCTTTGAAGTATCATTTCTTTTATTACTCTCCCAACACTTCTTTTTTTAGAGTGGATGGAACTGAATACATTATTGAAATTAAACCTGGCAAATAAAAAAATCACATGAAAAAGCGCATATTATTTGTCTTCGTAACCCTTCTTATTTGCTCAAGCAAATTGTTTGCTTCTGGCGGAGGCTGCACAGGAACAGAAATACCATGTTCTTCAGCCAATCCATTTTGTTCAACAATATCCTATAATTTCCCAAATGAAACGAGCACTTGTGTTCCATCTGGTCCAAATTATGGTTGTTTGGCTTCGCAACCAAATCCTGTTTGGTATTACATGCAAATTAATCAGTCAGGCAATATTCAACTTGATTTGGAGCAAACAACAGGTCCAAATGGAACTGGTTCTGGTCTTGATGTTGACTTTGCCTTGTATGGACCTTATTCAAGTTTAAATGCTGGTTGTTCAGCAATAGATGGAGGCGATTTTCCTCTTCAATGTAGTTTTAGTGCGGCGCCAACAGAGACTATTGGACTAGGGTTGACTGGAGGTTATGGCTCAGGAGAATCTACGCCGTCTTCCGCTGTTGTGGGGCAGTTTTACATCGTGCTGATTACAAATTATGATGGAGATCCAGGCTATATAAGTTTTAATCAGTCTGTTGGTTCAACAGGCTCTGCCGATTGTTCCATTGTTACACCTTGTGATATTTCGAGCGTTACAGCTACACCGAGTTCTTGTGATGCCTCTGGAAATTATTCTGTGAGCGGAGCGATATCTTTTGCTACACCACCTGCAACAGGAACACTGACAGTAACAACGAGCTGTGGTGGAAGTCAGACATTTTATGCGCCCTTTAGTTCGCCTCAAAATTACTCTATCAGTGGTTTAACTGGTAATG
>CAMATR010000129.1 GCA_945861175.1 Chitinophaga pinensis
CTTTTTTACCTTTTATAGTTCGCAAATGAACGACTTCAGGCTGATTTGAACAAGCCGATAAAGCAACAAGCAAAATAAAACAAATCAGATTTTTCACAAACTCAGGTTTAATTGAATTATCAAAAATAAATCATTTCATTGAATACCCCCAACTAAATAAATGTTAAAAATCCTATTCTTGAGTTAAAGTATACCTTAAAAAACCCTAAAATGCATTGTTGTGCAGTCAGATTGAATGGTTCTGCCTACTTTTGAAGAAAAAAGAATGAAGATCAAAAAAGCAGAATTCGTTGTCTCTAATACAGACCATAAACTTTGTCCAGATGACAAGCGTGCGGAATTTGCATTTATTGGTCGATCGAATGTAGGCAAGTCATCGTTGATCAACATGTTGACAGGGAATAAAAACCTTGCTAAAACATCTGGCAGACCAGGCAAAACACAATTAATAAATCATTTCATTATTAATGACGATTGGTTTCTGGTCGATTTACCAGGTTATGGGTATGCTAAAGCATCCAAAGTTCAAAGGGAAAAATGGGAAAAATTTATTGCAGAATACCTTACTAAACGAGAACAATTACTGAATACTTTTGTCCTATTAGATGCTCGATTGGATCCACAAAAAATTGATTTAGAATTCATGAATTGGTGTGGTGAGAAGGCATTGCCTTTTTCTATGGTATTTACAAAAATTGATAAGCTATCATCCTCGTCTTTGCAGAAAAATTTAATAAAATATAAGAAGGAAATGATGAAATATTGGGATGCAATGCCTCCCGTTTTTACTACCTCTAGTGATTCTGCTTTCGGAAAAGAGAAGTTATTGAATTATATAGGTCAAATTATAGACACAACAAAATAATTATCAAAAATGAAGAGGATTCTTTTCTTGCTAATATTTTCACTTGCTTGTATTTTTCTCATCTACTTTTTTAATAAACCAGAAAAGGTCAAATCCTTGCCTATAATAAATCCGGTTGATGTGAGTGAGGAAATGGTTGATCCGGAACTCCTCAGAATAGGTTATGGTCATAAGATTGGCACATTTTCTTTTTTAGATCAGAACAACAAACTTTTTACAGACAAAGAAATCAAGGGTAAAGTAGCAGTTGTGGAGTATTTTTTTACAACCTGCGGAACGATTTGTCCGATAATGAATTTGCAGATGCGGCGTGTGCACAAAGCTTTTTTAAAGGATAAACGAGTAAGTATTTTAAGTTTCACTGTAGATCCTGATAATGATACTCCTGGTCAATTGAAGAAGTATGCTCTGTCCCATCAAGCAAATGACAATAGTTGGCATTTCTTAACTGGGAAAAAAGAAGATCTTTATTCATTGGCAAGAAAATCTTTTTTTGTGCTAAAGCCTTCGGAGGCTGTCAATCAAGGCGATGTGGGCAGTGATTTCATTCACACGAATAATTTTGTTTTAGTAGATAAATCCCGAAGAATTCGTGGCTATTATGATGGCACATCTGCAAAAGAAGTTCAACAGCTTATTGAGGATATCTCATTCTTGTTAGATGAAAATTAGCTTATTCTTCAATGAGGAGGAGTTGTTCAGCTAATTTTTCGGCCTGCACACGAAGTTCATTTACTGCAGTACTTTCCCAAAGTTCACCCTTTAAATTAGAGCCGAGTGTAAAGAGATTATGTTTTAGACTTCCGTCTTGACCCCTCACTTTAAAAGAGGATGTTTCAGCTGAAATACCAAGTTTCAGTATATCTTGAGAGATCACACCTTCATTTAGACAGGCATGTAAAAAATGATCAGGCACCCTGCTTAAATCAGTTTCTGGTCCTGTACAATTTATAATGCTCGATACATTTAGTTCGATTGTTTCATTTTTTTTCTTATCCCAATAGCTTACTTCGAAAACGTTTAAACTTTCATTGATATCGATGATTTTCCCTGATTTTACTTGTAATTCCCCCTCGATACGCATGTTTTGAATTTTATCATGAATGTGAAGTGGGATTCTATGTCGAGCTACCCCCCATAAATGTCTTAAACGCGACATAAATAATTGTTTTTCATGTGCCTCTAATTTCTTCCAAATTTCTTGAACTTTTGGTCGGATAGCATCAACTATTGGTTCGGCAGAAACACCAATTTCACGCACGGACTTAACATGTCGGTTGATGACTGTAACCAACTGATGTAATGTAAGGTCACTTTTAAATTCTCCCTCTAAGCCTTTGTATTGCATGCCATTGTGCCGATGAGGAAGTACGTTGAATCCGTTTGGAGAGATTGCATAGATTGTTCCATGGAAACCATATTCTCTCAGGCCAATAACAGTATCGACCATTGTTAAACCATTTCCAATAATTAAAACGGGTAAGTTTTTAGGTTTATTTTTTACCGCTTTCAATTTCCAGGGATTCTGAAAATAATTTATATTTTGTAAAACAGATGAATTAATCAAAACGGGGTTTCTTGGGAGAAGATTACCTGTCGCTATTATGCATTTTTCACATTCGATAGTGTGCTTATTGTCTAAATGTAATTTTATAATTTTTGAGGAATAATTTAGCTGTATAACTCGATTTTTTAGCCAATTTATTTCAATTCCTTTTGTTTCGGCTAGCTTTACAGCTTCATCCCATATAGTAACTAAATAATTACCATAAAGGTTTCGAGGCAGAAAAGAGTTGGATATCAATTCTCTATCTTTTGATTTAAACATTTCTTGCTCCATTACCCAATTCAAGAAATGCGCTGGGTCATTTGATAAACCGCTCATTTTGCCTGCAATTACATTTAATAAGTGTTTCTCTGAATAGGAATTGTAAGCCGCCCCTCTAAACAATTGATCAGCTGGTTCAATGATACATATAGTTAAATTCGAAGAGGCTTTTTTAATGAGTTGAACAGCGGTCATGGTGCCGCTGAATCCTCCTCCTATAATTGCTATGTTTTTCAAGTGGGCGATTAAAAATTGTTAATGAAGGAAAAACCAACTTATAGTATGAATCTATGTGCTTCCAAAGTTAAAAATATATTAATCTAAGTAAGTATCTTTGCAGCAATGAATTGTATTTACATTTCTTTCAGATAATACCTTTGGAACATTTCAATGAATAAAATAGTATAAACGGGTACTTCTTAATTTCCCACTTATAAATGAATATAATTAGTCATAAGTATTTCAATTCTCCTCGAGTCCATTCATGGAAAATGATCTTATTTATGGCATTAATTGTTCGTTTAATAGCTGTTGTATTTTCTCAAGGTTATGGTATGCATGATGATCACTTTTTAATCATCGAAGCATCTTCTTCCTGGGTAGACGGGTTTGATTATAATCATTGGCTGCCTTGGACTAAGACCAATACCGGTCTACCCCATGGCCATAGCTTCACATATGTTGGGCTAAATTTCTTCTATTTCTATTTTATGAAGTTAATAGGTGTTTCCGATCCAAAACTACTGATGCTATTTAATCGCTTAATACATGCATTATTTTCCATTTTAGTGGTTTATTTCGGAATGAAGATTACTGAAAAGCTAGCAGATAACAAGTCGGCTGTCCGAGTTGGTTGGTTGCTTGCGTTACTATGGATTATGCCGTTTATATCGACACGCAATCTAGTGGAGGTTGCAGCAGCGCCACTTTTAGTTTATGGTTGCTGGTTAATAGTCAAAAGTGAATCATCCCGTAATTATTTTTTAGCTGGAGTGATTATTGGCTTCTCTGTGTCATTCCGTTATCAAATAGGTATATTTTCTATTGCACTTGGGGGCCTATTTCTTTATCAGAAGAAATGGAGATTGTTTTCAGCTTTTTGTTTAGGAAATTGCGTCCTCTTTTCAATTACTCAAGGATTGGTAGATTTTCTAATATGGGGTTACCCTTTTGCAGAATTAATGGGCTATGTGGCCTACAACCTAAAGGAAGGAGCAACCTATCTCCCTAATCAGAATTATTTAATGTACCTTATTGTTTTGATGGGTTGTTTTTTGGTTCCTTTAGGATTTGTAATAGGTTATGGATTTTTTCGTTCTGCAAAGAAATATATGGTATTGTTCCTCCCTACATTCGCATTTATACTTTTCCACACAATTTATCCAAATAGACAAGAACGATTTATTTTATCTGTGTTACCATTATTTGTAATTCTTGGAGTTTTAGGGTATAATTTAGTTAAAGATTCTATTCTTAAAGATCGAATTTGGAGGTTTTCGATAGTAGCTTTTTGGATTATAAATATTCCTTTTTTATTTTTTGTATCGACCATGTATTCTAAAAAATCACGTGTTGAGGCGATGTATTACTTAGTTGACAAAAGTGATAAGGAAGGAAGGATTCTATTAGAAGGGACAGCTTCCAATCGCGTATCTATGATGCCAAAGTTTTATGCAAAAAGTTGGCGAACTGAATTTGTTGAGAGAAAAGACAACAATGAGGACCTTCGAGTAAATCCAGCTTTAGACTATAACTATATCTTCTTTTTTGACGAAAAGGATTTAAAGAAAAGGATCAACGACTACAGAAGAATCTATCCCCATATCCAACTTGCATTTAAAAGTGAGCCAAGCACATTAGATGTGTTATTAAGAAAAATGAACCATCGAAATGCGAATGAGTATATAGAGGTGTGGAAAACAAATTATACGCCTGTAAATAAAGACTGAGTGAAGGTACTTATTGTAAGATTTAGTTCAATTGGGGACATTGTCCTGACGACTCCTGTTATTCGCGCAATAAAAATGCGATTACCTGATTGTGAAATACACTACCTTACGAAAGAGTCATTTATTGACCTCGTGAAAACAAACGAACACTTAGAAAAGATTTTTACAATCAAAAAGTCAATTAAGGAAGTTAAAAATGAACTAAGCAAAGAGCGCTATGATTACATCATCGATTTGCACAATAATTTACGATCTCTAACTCTAGCGCGAATACTTGGCGTAAGAAGATCAACCTTTCCAAAGCTAAATATTCAGAAATGGATGCTTGTTCGGTTTAAATGGAAACGAATGCCAGAAGTTCATGTTGTTGACCGTTATTTCGAATCTGTAAAATTCTTGAGTGTTGAAAATGGTCATTTACCTTGCGAAATTTTCATACCAGTGGACTGCCAAGTGAGTACGGTGAATGAATTTCACTTTTTACCTAAAGGATTCATTGCTGTTGCCATTGGGGCTCAATTTGCAACTAAAAGATTGCCTTTAGACAAATTGAAAGAGGTCATTCAAAATATAGATTTACCAATTTTGCTTGTTGGGGGCTCAACTGATGTGTCTTTAGCGAAGGAATTATTAAATGCATTTCCCGAAAAAAATCTGAAATCTGCTTGCGGGCTATTTAATTTACTTTCTTCAGCTGATATTGTTCGTCAAAGTGCAGCACTGATAACTAATGATACCGGATTGATGCACATTGCAAGTTGCTTTAATGTTCCAATTGTCAGTGTTTGGGGCAATACCGTTCCATCTTTTGGGATGTATCCCTATTTTCCGAAGCAAAAAGAGATGTTTTCAATGCATCAAGTTAATGATCTTTCTTGTCGGCCTTGCTCAAAAATAGGTTATGAGGAATGTCCGAAAGGCCATTTCAATTGTATGAATTTGCAAAATACCCCTGCAATTGCCGAGGACGCGGTTAACAAGGCTGGATTATTCGTCCATGAATAGTTTGCGGAGCTCGGATGCTTCATTTGGCTTCATTTTTCCGGCTAGAATAAGACTTAATTGCTTTCTTCGCAGCGCGCCTTCAAAACGTTGAATTTCTTCTTCAGTTTCCGGAATAAGTTCTGGTACTTGTATTGGTCCACCATGCTGATCCACAGCAACAAAAGTGTATATTGCTTCATTGCATTTTTCTCTAACACCAGTAACTTGATCCTCAACATATACATCTACGAAAACCTCCATAGAAGAAGAGAATGCGCGGGAAACTTTTGCCTCAAGTGTCACAATTGAACTGTGTGCAATCGGTTTCTGAAAAGAAACATTGTTTACAGAAGCCGTTACAACTACTCTTTTGCAATGTCTGTGCGCTGAAACA
>CAMATR010000130.1 GCA_945861175.1 Chitinophaga pinensis
TAATAAAATTGGGACCTATCTAAAGGCACTTGCTGCACAGGATAATAATATTCCATTTTATGTGGCCTTGCCATCCACTACGCTAGACATGACTATTCGAGATGGATTAAAAGAAATTCCGATTGAGGAGCGAAATCAAGACGAGGTTCGATACATGCAAGGGAAAACAAAACGGGGAAAAATTGAATCAGTATTAATTTGTCCTGAAACGACATCAGCGAGTAATTATGGTTTTGATGTCACCCCAGCGAGACTTATCTCCAAGATTATTACTGAAAGGGGTATTTGCGACGCCAGTGAAAAAGGCCTTTTATCTTTATTCCCAGAATATAATTAAAATCAAAAGAGGGCTTTTGGGCCCTCTTTTTTCTTCATTATAAACTATGTTAGGTTTAGTTGTATGAATTTGTTATTGTTTTTAGTTCTTGTTCGATGACAAGGTGAATAGGGTGAACTGTCATTTTTACATTTCCGAATCCATTGAAAGTAATTTCTGCTTGTTTGACTTGCTCGCTGTCTAATTGCACTTGCAGGTTAATATCACATCTCAATTTACATCCTCTTGCATCTTCCACGGTTAATTTATAAACCCCATCCTCTAATTTTTCTGGATAATCATAGTAGGTTTTATCATTCAAACGAAAAATATACATAGAAGAAGTACTTTCTAAATCCCAGGGTGAACCTCCTTTAACAATAATGTTAAGATCTGAATTAAAGTTTGCCGCAATCGTTGATATTGGGGCATTGTACCCAACCGAAATAGGTGAGGGCATTGTTATCTGGACGGAATCTTTCACACTTTTGCCTGCTGCATCTTTAACTGTAACGAAGTAACTACCTTTTATCAAATTTGTGATTTCCTGATTGGTCCTTCCATTACTCCAAGTAATTGTATATGGTTCTGTACCGCCAATAATGAATAATTCTGCTTTCCCATTCGCTTGGCCAAAACAGGTAATGTCTGTTTTAGTAATCTCTATTCTCAAGTCTTCGGCAGCAAAGTTGTTCATGCTAATCAATAGAGCTAAAACTGTTTTAAATATTACTGACGTTTTCATAACTATTTGTTTTTCGTTTATATTGCAAACAAACGACGTTTCAATTAGCTAAATTTCAGTTTCTTTTAAATAGTCATACAATTTACAAGGATACCAATAGGTGCGTTTGCGGAAAACACTTAAGAGCTATAAGTGTTTCTACTTATTTAGCGCATTTTGGATTGAAAAGCCATTGCTCCTTTGGCCATAAAAAAAGCCGCACAAACGTGCGGCTTTTTAATCTATTTTATTGAGATTAATTTCCTACAGCTACATTGTAGACTTTCTCACTAAATGTATTTGCGATTTTTAAAATGTAATTTCCAAAATATAGGGTGCTAACGTCAAAATATGCAAGTGTGCTTCCAGCTAAAATTTTCCTTTCAGCTACTTTTTGACCAACTAAATCATATAGAGTAATTGTAAGATCAGATTTTAATAGTCCTGGTGCTTGGATTACTATTAAATCGGAGGATGGATTAGGGAACACCTTGAATTCTGGAGATTCCAATAAGTCTTCAATTTCACTTGTTGAATTAGTATAGGTTGATACATTTTCTGAAATACTCGTCACTTTTGACGCCACTTTATTTCCATAGAATGTTGGTCCAACTGCATATGGATATGCAGAATTCCAATTTTCATCTACTGTTGCAAAATAGCAATATATTCCACTCGGATACTCTGGAGTTACACAAAAACGACCATTGTGATCATCTAAATAATCATCCTGTCCAGGATGAGAAATAAATTCATAATCTTCTCTGAAATAACCCAATGGATATGTTGTGAAATTTGAAGGGCCATCAGACACATCCGTTCCATCCGCCCAAACACTTCGATTACTTATATTTCTTAATTGAAATCCTGATTTAATTCTTATAATTCCCCCAGTACCGTCGGCATTTTTGTAGGCATAAGCACCGTAAATTGGAAAACCGTCATAAGCATAACCAATTAATGGTGAGTGGACAGTTGAATCGATTGTGTAAAGGCCGTCAGCGTCGTATAAATTACAAATACTTGAAATAACATTTAAATCAAGTTTAAAGGCACTTGGATTTTGATGGTGGTGGTAGTTTCCTTGAGCAGGGTGGCCTTTTGAGCAATCGAATCCAAGTTTTTCTGCTGGTATAGCGTCTCTGTTCCATGCTTGCGAAGTTCCCGGACTGCCTGGGCAAGGCGACATTCCTGGCAATCCTCCACACAATGAATTGGCACTTGAATTCCACGCAACACCATCTCGGTAATCAAAAAGTGCAACACCATTTATAAAAACACCAATATTACCTCCTGTTGTTGATGTTGCTACCCCTGTATTTTGGGTTGGATTTAATGGAAATTTAAATATGGCATTTTGATCCGTGGCCAAAGATGGATTTCCGTCTAAGAAGGGACCTGTTGGGTAGGATGGAACACCATTTGTTGTAACATAAACCCAATTAGTAGAATATTGTACAGCTTGACAATTGACTATGATTCCATTACTCAGTGCGGTTGAATTTCCAGAGGTATAATAAGATCCTATTTCTGTTGTATTTTGAAGCCAACTTGTTAGAGCCGGGTTTGTCTGAGCAAAATTCATTGTTGCCATGCTCAATGTAATTCCAAGAGAGAGTTTTTTCATAATGTTTGATTTTCTATTTAGTTAGAGGCTGATTAAAATAAAAACTTGTGTTAAGAGAGTAGGTTTTATTTGGGAAAAGAATATCGTTTATCGAAGAGAAATTCTTTATCGGATAAAGTATGTAAAAAAGCAATTAAGTCTTTCTTTTGATTTTCATTAATTACCATCGTTTTTTGGAGTTTTGGATGGAGATTTATAGCTTTTTTATTAATTCCTTCAGAATAAAATGTCAGTACCTCTTTTAGTTTTTTAAAACGACCATCATGCATATACGGAAAGGTGTATTCGATATTTCTCAAAGTAGGTATTTTGAATACCAAAGAATCTTTTGAATGATGTGTAATATTATATCGACCGTAGTCTTTAAGTAAAGTATCTATCGGCAATCCATTGCTAGCAAAGAAAGTATTGGTGAACAATGGTTCTGTGTGACAAAGCGCACAATTTTTTCGAAACAATATTAATCCATTCTTTTCTTGCTGTGAAAATGTTACACCTTTTTCCTTTCGCATAACCTGGTCGTATTTCGAATTAGATGAGACAAGGGAAAGATTAAATTGTGTAAGTGCTTTCATAACTCTTGTTGTTGTAATCTCCTTGTTACCAAAAGCTCTTTCGAAAAGTTCCAGGTATAAATTTGACTTTTGTAGTCTTTTAATAACCTCTTCGATTGTGTTGTCCATTTCGACTTGATGTTGGATTGGATTCAAGCCCTGTACTTCAATATGATTAACACCACCATCCCAATGAAAGGATTTATTCCAAGCAAGGTTGATTAGAACAAGAGAATTGCGCGTTCCTTTTCTGCCATCAATTCCGTGACTCACTTTATGATCAACATGCGTAAAACCAGTATATTGAAGATGACAAGATGCACAAGAAATAGTGCTGTCCCGCGAAAGAATCGGATCGTAAAAAAGTTTTCTACCTAATTCAAAACCTTCTTGTGTAAGTGGGTTTTTGAAGAAATCATAATGCGGCTTTGGCCATTTTTTTGGCACTTGAAATTCAATAATTGTTGGTTCTCCGATTTGCTTGAATGACCAAAGTATTAGGGAGCCAAGGGAGAGAATAATGAGAAAGATTTTATTTGCCATGGCCTAATTCAAAAAAGCTGACTAATTCATCTGATAATTGGAAAGCGGCTTTCCCAGGAATCATAACTGAGGCGGATTGCTCGATTTTCAGAGATTTTAACCATCGATCAATATGTAGATTTATGACTATGTCTTCATGCGAAGGAATAATTGTGAGATCAATTTTCCGTGATGTACAATAGGGTGATAAATACCCACCAATGTGATATTCGAAAGACTTGCTTTGAACTGATGATCGATTACTTTGCCCTTCGATTTTAAAATTGATGTACCCACTGTTCCAAGTCCAATACATTCCGTGAATTGGGTCTAAAGGTCCATCAAGAATTCCGGAAACATTGGTTATACTATCAGTCCCCAATAGAAACTCCAGGGCAATTATTTCATCGGACAGCTTAAACAATTCAAAAGTCGAGGTGTCTTCTAAATCAAAGAGGTAAACATTAGGCATTTCAACAATATTTCCTTTTGAATTAAAAACACGAAAATTACTTAAATAAAAACGGAGAGTTGAAATTGTGTATTCTGATGAATCACCGGTGATATATACCCGATTCAATTCCATTTCTTTTCCATCGAACAAGGGTATCATCATTACTTTCTGCTGAGAAAATGAGACAAGCGAGCAATAGATAGCGAATATGAATGCTATCTTTTTCAAGGATGCTTCTTTTTTGGTGGGAAACCGCCTGTGCGCTGGAGTACATCATGAATTAAATCTTGAAGTTTTATTTTTTGTTCAGGAGAACAATAAGCACTAACTTTTTTGAAGTAATCGAAAGTCATTTGTTCGATTTCTCTTTGATTTTGCGCGATTTCATCAATCTTGGTTTCTGCATCAGCTGAATTCTTTTTGGAATCGTTGAAATAAGAGAAAAGTTCCTCATGAAGGGCAATTTTCTTATCCATGAGCTTTCTTTTTTCTTTGAAATGCCCATTTTGCAATACAAGAATTTTTGTTTTATTCTCTCCTTGTAGTTTCAATAGGTTTACTAAATCATTTTTACCAGGAGGATCATGATGCCTAGCTCGTGACCACAATAGAAATAGGGTAACAAGATTTAGCATTAACAATGCAGCCGCAGCCCATTTGTAAAAATTAAGTTTTTTCATAACTGATTCAAGTAAGAAAAGTATTCAGAATCAAGATAGGTTTCCTTTTTATTCTGCTGGTTATTGTTTCTTATCGCTAGCATATTGATTGTTATAAGCAGAGTAAAGCTAGCTACAGCCATATAAACTGTGCGTATTGGAAAGACAAAACTGTATACCCCGTATTCATTGGGTATAGCATCTAGCCGCAGCTTCAGGTGATCAGGAATTTCCGCCTTACTCTTGGTTTCTGTACTTTTCATTATTTCACTGAACCATTCAACTTGTTTTGTCTCCATAGTTATTTTGATGATTTATTTTTTAATTTCTTGCGTTTATAGTTCATTATTTTTGTGGTACTCCCCGAGTGTTTTTTTTAAGTTCTGTTTGGCCCTGAACATAAGAGATTCAATCGACGATAAAGAGAGATTCATAGTAATTGCAGCTTCTTCATATGTAATTCCCTCAATTTTGTGAAGGGTGAAAGCAATTTTTTGATTTTCTGGTAAACGGGCTATAGCAGAAAATAAAATACTCGCACGTTCTTTATTTTCCAGCTCAATTCCAGGATGCAAGAATGAGGGGATTAAATTCGCGTTTTCTGAACTATCGATTCTATTAAGAAAACTAAAACGTTTCTTTCGATTCTTTTTTCTTATGCACTCCTGACATTTGTTTACAGCAATTCGATAGAGCCATGTGTGCAATTTAGATTCACCTTTGAATTCATTAATAGATAAAAATACAGCTATAAAAATTTCTTGAGTTGTGTCTTCTGCATCTTCTTGATTTTGAAGAATACTTAAGCAGAGATTGTAAACATTTTTAGAATACGCATCCAAAAGCATTTGAAATGAGCGTTCATTTCCCTGTTTTAAACCCTCTATTTCTTCAAAATCAGTCAATGTATATTGATTAGCTGATTTGAAGTTATAAAACTTGTTTAAGTTTCAGCTAAATTGATTAGTTAGTGCGAATCATTAATGAATTAGCAAGATCAATTAGGTCTGACTTTTTTTCTTCTGGTATACTTAATTTAGAGAGCGCATTCATAGCGAGTTCAAAATATCTTTGCATTTCTTTCTCACAGGAAGTTCTTGCGCCAACAAGTGTGTAGATTTCACGGGTTCGTTTCACTTTA
>CAMATR010000131.1 GCA_945861175.1 Chitinophaga pinensis
CACCCGATGCATGCTGGAACAGGAGAGTTGGTCGCTCAGTGTGTTGTGAAGGCAGCTATAACAAGCGGAATGCCCGAGGGGATATTTTCTAATTTAAATGGAAAATCGTTTGAGGTCGGACAAAAGCTTACTACACACCCAGCAATAAAAGCAGTTGCTTTTACAGGCTCGAGTGATGGTGGACGAGCTTTGTTTGATTTAGCATCGAAACGAAAGGAGCCAATTCCTGTGTTCGCTGAAATGGGAAGTGTTAATCCAATAATTATGTTGCCTGATGCTTTTTTGTCTGATCGAAAAAAATGGGCAGAACGCATAGCCTCTTCTGTAACGACTGATGCCGGTCAATTCTGCACAAAACCAGGAATTTTATTTCTTTTGCAAACAGATGAGTCCCCTCTTTTTATAGAGCAATTGAAGCAAGAAATTTTGAAAGAAAAAACTCTGTCTATGCTCCACCCTGAGATACTGAATCGTTACAGAAATCGCTTGGACCAGCTTTCAAATTCTAGCTTAATTCAGCAAGAATCAGGATCTTCGAATTATAATCGAAATGAAGGCCCTAACGTATTCTCTCTTTGCGGGATTGCGGACTTTTTAAAATCAGAGTTTTTGTATGAAGAAGTCTTTGGACCTCATTTACTTGTCGTAAATTGCCACAAGCCAAAGGATATTCTTGCAGGAATGAATAAGCTTGGTGGACAATTAACCTGCACATTGATTGGTTCTGAAAAAGAATTTTTGTTACAAAAAGAATTGATTACCGTTATTCAAAAGCAGGCAGGAAGATTGATTTTTAATGGGTTACCAACAGGTGTTGAGGTGAATGCATCTTCACACCACGGTGGGCCGTATCCAGCAACTACTGATAGTCGATTTACTGCCGTTGGTATAGATTCGGTAAAGCGATTCTGCAGGCCAGTAGCTTTTCAGAATTGTCCAGATTTATTTTTGCCATTGGAATTGAAGAACAAAAACTTGCTCAATATTGTTAGACGTGTCAATGGAGAATTTCATTATAAGGACATAATTGATTAGCTTTAATGAATAAAAAGAGTTAAATCCACTGATATACAAAAATCTATTTTCTATTTTTGTTAACTATTTGACCATTATATGTCTGAAGAAAAGGAAACGAATTCAACGAGAAGTAGCAACGGGGTTTATGTTATTATTATCCTATTACTACTTGTTGGATTGGCTTTAATGGCCATGCAATGGTCTAAGAAAAACAGTGAGCTGAACCAATGTGCAAATGACAACATCTTGCTGAAAGCTGATATGGCAGGTATGAATGAAATGATGTCAGGGTATGTTGATAATATGTCTAAAGATTTGAAGACTGATTTTAAGAACATGTTGGAGACATATGACGATTTAATGTTAAAGGACAAGAGTAAGGCAGATAGTTTAAATGTTCAGAAACAAAAAATTCTAATCTTGATGGAAGATTTGGATGCTTCCAAACGAAATGGGCAATTAAATGCAAGAAAAATTGCTCAAATGAATAGAGAGATTGAAACGCTTCGTTCAATAATGAAAAGTTATGTCGTTCAAATTGACTCGTTGAACACCTTAAATGTTAAACTGACATCAGATTTGGATCAAAGCAACACAAAATTAACCTCAACAACTCAGGAGAGGGATATGTATAAACAAGATGCCGAGCAAAAAACGGAGCAAGTTAAAAAAGGAGCCAAACTTCAAGCTTATGGTTTCTCATCCTTAGGTTTAAAAATGAAATTGAATAATACGACTGAAAAATCGGATAAGGCAAAAAATGTTGCGCAAATAAAGTCTAGTTTCACCATTTCAGAAAATCCAATAACACCATCCGGACAAAAGACAGTTTATCTTCAGATTTTAAGTCCAGAGGGTCGCACTTTACAAAATAGATCAACGAACGTTGTACAGATTGATGGCCTTCCAGTATCTTATTCGGATAAAAAAGAAATTGATTATCAAAATCAACAACTTGATATGTCAATTTATTATGATTTCCGGGGAGAAGAAGCGGTAAAAGGTAATTATATAATAAAAATCTTCTGCGACGGAAATTTGATCGGAACAGATAGTTTTACACTTAAATAACAGAGTTAGGTAACCACTCATACTATTAACAAAATGGTAAATATTTTCATTGCAAATCTCGACTGGGAAATTACATCCGAGGATTTGAAAACTACTTTTTCAACATTTGGAAATGTTGTCTACGCTCATGTCGTTTTTGAAAAGGACACAAAACGTTCTAAAGGTTTCGGATATGTTGAAATGGACAACACCGATTATGCTATCAATGCTATCGAGGCATTAAATGGGATGGAAATAAATGGCAGAAAGTTAGATGTGAAGATAGCCTCTCCGAAGGGCAATAGACCAGCAAAAAAAGAGCTTGTAGAAAAAAAACCATTTAATAATGATCGTTTTTCTGATAGACTTAATCCAAAAAGAGAAGCAAGTCGATCTTTTCAGTCGACTTTAGATCGTCCAAAAAGAAATTTCGATAAATAAAAAATTAGCATTTATGTCAGCTTTGGATCAGGGATTCGTGAATCATTCGATAGAATTAAACGGAGTAGCAACTATTGTATTCGGACATCCTTTAAGTAATTCTTTGCCAGGAAAAATACTGCAAAAATTAGCGGAAACAATTACTGAACTGGGTCAAAACGATGATGTAAAAGTCATTGTGCTGAGTTCCTCAGGAGAAAAAGTATTTTGCGCTGGGGCAAGTTTTGATGAGTTAATTTCAATAAAGGATCTTGAGACTGGAAAGGTGTTTTTTTCGGGTTTTGCGAAAGTTATAAATGCTTGTAGAAAAGCCCCTAAATTTATTATCGGCCGAGTGCATGGTAAGGCAGTTGGCGGTGGCGTAGGGATTGCATCTTCTGTGGATTATTGTTTTGCAACCCAAAATGCAGATATTAAGTTATCTGAATTAGCAGTAGGAATTGGACCATTTGTAGTCGGTCCTGCTGTTGAGAGAAAAATAGGATTGTCTGCAATGAGTGAGTTAGCCATTAATGCAACGGAATGGAGAAATGCCGACTGGGCAAAAAAGAAAGGTCTTTACACAGATGTTTTCGACTCTGAAATAGATATGGATGAGGAAATTAATAAATTGACAGGTCGACTTGCAGCTTCAAATCCTGAAGCAATGGCTATGTTGAAAAAAGTGTTTTGGCAAGGAACAGAGCACTGGGATGAATTGTTAACAGAAAGAGCTGGGATGAGCGGAAAACTTGTATTGAGTGATTTTACCGTAAATGCAATCAATTCATTTAAGAAAAAGTAATAAAACAGTGGTTTTTTAGAAGCCTGTAGTGTTTTTGTTTTCCCGCCTTCTTTTTTTTAAAATTCGTTTGTTAATAAAAATAGAAATGATATCTTTGCACCCCCAATTTAGGGATATTGTCTTATTTAATTAATATTAATAGTGGATACATTAAGTTACAAAACCGTTTCCGGCAACAAGGAAACCGCTAATAAAAAGTGGTTTGTTGTGGATGCAGAGGGCCAAACTGTTGGTCGTCTAGCAAGCAAGGTGGCGAAGATCATCCGTGGAAAACACAAGACGAACTTCACTCCTCATGCTGACTGCGGTGACAACGTAATTGTTGTCAATGCAGAGAAAGTATCTTTCTCAGGTGCGAAACTTGTAGATAAGGAGTATGTGCGTTACACTGGTTATCCAGGTGGTCAGCGTTTTACTTCTGCACAAGATATGCTTCGCAAGCACCCAGAGAGATTGATTGAAAAAGCTGTTAAAGGTATGTTGCCGAAAAACAAGCTTGGAAGAAAATTGTACACGAATTTAAAAGTGTACGTTGGTCCTGAGCATAACCAAGTGGCACAGAAACCTGAGGCATTTAACCTTGATACATTCAAATAAATAGCATGGAAGTAATTAACACATTAGGAAGAAGAAAAACTTCAGTTGCTCGTGTTTACCTTTCAAAAGGTACGGGTAAAGTGATCGTAAATAAGAAAGACTATAAAGAGGCTTTCCCAATTGCAGTTCTTCAATCAAAAATTGAGCAGCCATTTGCACTTACAAGTACTAAGGGACAATACGATGTTCGAGTAAATGTTTTCGGTGGTGGAATCAATGGTCAAGCTGAAGCTATCCGTTTAGGGATTTCTCGCGCTTTGGTTGAAATTGCTGAAGAAAACAAAACATTATTGAAAGCAGAGGGACTTATGACGCGCGATCCAAGAATGGTAGAGCGTAAGAAGCCAGGGCAACCGAAAGCTCGTAAGAAATTTCAGTTCTCAAAACGTTAAAAAAATTATTTGGCGGTTGTTTAGTATCCAAACTTCAGAGTACCCTTCATTGTATTGAACCCTCTGTTTGTTGAAATAAACTAATGCCTTACTGTTGAAAGACAGGGAATGTAAACAATTTTAAAAAGGAAAAAAATGTCAAAAGTAAGTTTTGAAAATTTATTAGAAGCAGGTGTTCACTTCGGACACTTGAAAAGAAAATGGAACCCGGCAATGGCGCCGTATATCTTTGAAGAGAAAAAAGGTATCCACATTATCGACCTCAATAAGACAATTGCACATCTCGATCAAGCATGTGCGGCAATGAAACAAATTGCAAAGTCGGGTAAAAAAGTTCTTTTCGTTGCTACTAAAAAACAAGCCAAAGAAATAGTTGCTCAAAAGGTAGCTGAAATCAATATGCCATTCGTAACTGAGCGTTGGTCTGGAGGGATGCTTACAAACTTCCAAACAACTCGTAAGTCGATTAGAAAAATGACTTCTATCGATAAAATGAAATCTGATGGTACTTGGGATACATTGAACAAAAGAGAGCGTCTATTTAAAACACGTCAGCGTGAGAAATTGGAAAAGAATTTTGGTTCAATTGCAGAGATGACGCGTCAACCTGCAGCAATTTTCCTTGTAGACATCTTGAAAGAGCATATTGCAATGAATGAAGCGAAAAGATTGAATATTCCTTTGTTTGCTATGGTAGATACGAATTCTAATCCTAAATTGATTGATTTCCCAATCCCTGCAAATGACGATGCAACTAAGTCTATTACCATTATTTTGGATGCAATTTGTAGTTCTATCAAAGAAGGTTTGGAAGAGCGTAAAAATACGAAAGGCGCGGATAAAGAAGAAATAGTTGCTCCAGTTGTCGAAGCAGCTGCAACGGAAGAAAACAAAGATTAATTAACTGAAAATATATTTTCTATGGCAATTACAGCTGCAGATGTGAACAAATTGCGCCAACAGACTGGCGCAGGAATGATGGACTGCAAAAATGCATTGGTTGAATCCAATGGAGATTTTGAAGTGGCAGTAGACGTTCTACGCAAAAAAGGACAAAAAGTCGCTGCGAAAAGAGGCGAAAATGAAGCAAAAGAAGGCTTGGTTATAGCGCAAGCTACGCAAGATGGCAAAGCTGGAGTTATTGTTACGTTGAATTGCGAAACTGATTTCGTAGCTAAAAATAACGGTTACCATGCTTTAGTTCAGTCTATTGTTGAAATCGCATTAAATAACATGCCTTCATCTGTTGAAGAGTTGAAATCGTTGAAGTACGATGATAAATTAACAGTTGATGAAAAAATTATGGAACAAATTGGTGTTCTTGGTGAAAAACTTGACCTTTCTGCATTTGCTACATTAAAAGCAGATCGAGTTGTTGAATACAATCACCCAGGAAATCAATTGGCGACACTTGTAGCTTTGAATAGCTCTTCGGATTTTGCAGGAGATGCAGGGAAGCAAGTAGCTATGCAAGTAGCAGCAATGAATCCAATTGCCTTAAACAAGGATGGTGTAGATGCGCGTACAATAGAACGTGAAATCGAAGTTGGTAAAGAATTGGCAATTCAAGAGGGTAAACCTGTTGAAATGGCTGATAAAATTGCACAAGGTCGTTTGAATAAATTTTTTCAGGAGAATACCTTATTAAGCCAAGCATTTGTAAGAGATAATAAGCTAACAGTGG
>CAMATR010000132.1 GCA_945861175.1 Chitinophaga pinensis
AAACACTGTTAATAACCTCCCCATTCAGTTCATTTTTCCTTAAAACCAATTCCTTGCATAGGGTATCAATTATTTTATCTCGGTATGTCTCGTAACTCGTACTGAAATGGAAATCGCAATAAGTGCAACGCTGCTTGCAAAAAGGTATATGAATATAAATTCCAGCCACAAAACAAAATTAGTAAATAATAATTGGCCAATTGTCGAATGAATTCATGCAATTATCGAAAAGTGTATCGTTGTCTTAATTAATTTTTTAGATTTAATCTACCTATAGTCTTAACATGGATTTTAAAGCAAATAAAGAATCATTAAATCGTGAGTTAGAGAAGTTCCTCACAATGTTGGAGGAATTATTACCCCGGTATTCGTCATTGCTTCGTAAAAAAAATATTTCAAAGCTGGAATTGACTGAATTAGGTGATATTGAGCATTATCTAATTGAAGTAAATGCCAAAATCTCATCAATTAAAGGAAAATTAGAGGACGATTTATTTGGGCATTCCTTGGACATTTATTATAAGCTGAAACGAAAGGCCCGTTTAGGGGACAAAATTGCAGCGGCTAAGCTTGATAAAATGAAGGAAATATTTGAAGAATCTCTCAGTGGGGGTTCTCTTATTATTTGGAATTAAACTTCAAACGTTAAAGCATAGTTTTTCTTCTAACTATTTTCCAAAATCGCCTCCAAAAATTGATTTTTATACAGCTATCGCAATAGTGGGTAAATCAACTTAGCAAATCACCGCATTTTATTATAAGCGAGTAAATTACTAGTTTCGATTATAAATGATTCTTGGCCCTACAATTTCTTCTATAGGGATACTTTGCCACTCTTCTTTTGTTGGTCGCAAAGCAATAATTGTAATACCTTCTTTTTGGATACTTACTTGATCATTAATCACTTCAAAAATGGTAGTTTCTTCTTCATAATTATAATGTCGAATATGTAATTCATTCCCTTTGAATTCAAGAATACTAGGAGAGTAGTAACCGTTTTCTTCAAAGTTCAAAACATAGGTGAATTCACTTATCTTGCAAAGGATATTGAAAGACTCATCATTCCCTATTATTTGCTCCCTGTTTTTTATTGCAAAATGATAGTACTCTCCTTGTAATTCGCAGGGCACAGAATCATTTTCTTTTATACCAATCAACCAACCACTATTGACCTTGAATTTAGATGATTCGCGGATTGTTTCCCGAGAAATGGTGCTGTAGATCATGGATACTACAAAAAGTCCTTGGTCAGAAAACTCATAATCTACATCCGATTGTTGGCTTGAATACGTTCCATAATAAGTTTCTGAAATACGCTCAATTTGAGTCCCTTTAGGCGGAAGTGGAATCGTTAATTCATAAGAAATTTGCCCAAAACAGTGACTGTAAAAAAAGAAAGTAATTAGATAAAGCCCTCTGATTGGACTTAAAAGGTTGTATGTACTGTATTTTTTGTGATCCTGTTCCAATGAATTAAACTTTTTTACTAATTTAAATAAGAAAACTGAGAAATATGCATAAAAGATGGCTTGTCAAAGCGCCCGTGAATAGAGATACATTAGAGGTCTTTCGTGATGAGATCAAAGCTGATAGAATTACGACAGAATTATTACTGAGTAGAGGTATTAATACTTTTGAAGATGCCAGAGCATTTTTTAATCCTGATTTAGAAAAGTTGCACGATCCTTATTTAATGAAAAATATGGAAGCTGCTATAAATCGTTTAATCAGTGCGATGGAAAATAAAGAAAAGGTTTTGCTATACGGAGATTATGATGTCGACGGTACGACTGCGGTTGCTTTAATGTATTCTTATCTCAAGAAATTTCATCATCAATTGGAATTTTACATACCAGACCGATATAGCGAGGGATATGGGATAAGTCAGAAAGGGGTTGATTTTGCTAGCGAAAACAAATTCTCTTTAATAATTGCTTTGGATTGCGGTATTCGATCGCACGAATTAGTCGAATATGCAAAAAAGAGCCATATTGATTTTATAATCTGTGACCATCATCAACCTGCAGACATTGTGCCGGACTGCATTGTGCTCGACCCAAAACAAAAAGATTGCGGTTATCCTTTCAAAGAACTTTCAGGATGTGGTGTAGGGTTTAAATTATTGCAGGGTTTGACTATTCGATTAGATAAACCAGAGTCGGAGCTGCATAGTTACCTAGATTTTTTAGCCATTAGTATTGGTGCAGACATTGTAGAAATCAATGGAGAGAATAGAATTCTGGCGCATTTTGGTCTTCTTCAACTTAATAGGAATCCAAGGGCGCCATTTAAGGAATTGCTAAAATTAGCTAATCGAGAATTCCCCGTATCACTTACAGATGTTGTTTTTACGATCGCGCCAAGAATAAATGCGGCTGGAAGGCTAAGGTCAGGGCGTTATGCTGTTGATTTAATGATTTCAGATGATCTAAGTGAAATCCATCAAATAGCAAGCGAAATAGATGCAGATAATAAACAACGAAGAGTTATAGATCAGCAAATCACCGAAGAAGCAATCGAAATGTTAGATAACAGTAAAACCTTTGCTGGCTCCTCGAGTATTGTTGTTTACAATCAAGACTGGCACAAGGGTGTGGTCGGGATTGTAGCCTCCCGCCTGACGGAGCGTTATTTCAAGCCAACCATCGTACTTACTTCTTCTAATGGTATGATAACAGGTTCAGCAAGAACCGTCAATGATTTTGATATTCATGGTGCTATAGACGAATGCAGTGAATTACTTCATCAATTCGGTGGGCATCGGCATGCGGCAGGACTGACAATGAATCCAAAGAATCTTAATATGTTCATTGAAAGTTTTGAAAAGGTTGTAGTCGAAAGCATTCATGCAGATGATCAATCGCCAGAGATCAAAATCGACCTTGAAATTCAATTTCATGATTTATATGCAAGTGGCGAAGCGATGAATAAAATCCCTAGAGTGAAAAGAAATCTTTTACGCTTTGAACCACATGGCCCGGGTAACATGCAGCCCGTTTTCTTGTCAAAAAATATTTATGCAGCAGACTTCAGAGTGTTAAAAGAAAAACACCTCAAACTCAAATTGGTTGACCCACTTTCTGAAATATCTTTAGATGGTATCGCATTTAATTTGGCTGATAAAATCGATGATATTGCATCTGGACTGCCTTTTGATATCGTTTTTACATTAGAAATCAACAAGTGGAAAGACAGGGAAACAATACAACTTAATGTTCGTGATATTCGCGCCTCTGTCTGATAAATGTTAAATCTGATCTAATGCTTGTCCAATGTCTGCAATGATGTCGTTGTAATGTTCTACGCCAACTGAAAGACGAATCAATTTTTCGGTTATGTGCATTACTTTTTTATCCTCCATTGGGACATCGGCATGTGTCATTGTTTGAGGATGCTCGGCAAGACTTTCGGTTCCTCCGAGTGAAACAGCTAACTTAATTAATTTCAGAGAATCTAAAAAGCGAAATGCTTCTGCTTCACCACCTTTAATATCGAAAGCAATCATTGCCCCAGACGAACTGAATTGACGGGAATAAATCATTTTATCTCTTGCAGATCCATTTTTTGGAATCGTACCGAGGTAGTATATTTTTTCAACCTTTGCATGATTTTCTAAGAATCTTGCTACATGTGATGCATTCAAAGCAGCTTGCTCCATTCTTATTTTTAAGGTTTCAAGGGATCGCATTAGCAACCAACCGGTCCAGGGACCAGCCATGTTACCCAAAAAAGTGCGCAGACCCTTCACGCGGGCCATTAATTCTTTAGAACCCAAACAAGCACCAGCAATTACATCTGAATGTCCACCAATATATTTCGTTGCCGAATACAAAACTAAATCTGCTCCGTGTTTCAGTGGATGCTGCCATACGGGTCCCATGTAAGTATTGTCAACGGAAAGGATGACTTGTTTCTCCTTAGTACTGAAATGGTTTTTTATTTCGGCGCACATCTCAATGTCAATCAAGGCATTTGTAGGATTAGCTGGGGTTTCTATGTGTATCATGGTCAAGCGGGCTGCTTTCCCTGTCGCCTCAATTCTTTCAATAATCTGCTCTTTTGTATCAGTTGCATAGAAACCAACAGCATCGATAGTCAGTTTTTTTAAAAAGTGATTGATGAAATGATCAGTACCGCCATATACAGGACGACTGTATAGTAATAAATCCCCTGGCACCATAAATTCCATCATAGCAGTAGAAATGGCAGACATTCCACTCTCGAATACAGCGCAATCTTCCGCCTGGTCCCAAAGACATAGTCTATTTTCAAGGATTTCTAGATCTGGATTGTTTAAGCGGCTATAAATGAGCCCAAGTTCTTCTCCGGCATCCTTCTCCCTTAGACCATACGCCAGCTCAAAAAATCTTTTACCTTCCATTGCTGTGTTGAATACAAATGTGGAGGTTTGGAAAATGGGACATTTGATAGCTCCTTCAGATAGTGAAGGTTTGTACCCATAACTCATCATTAAACTTTCTGGCTGCATTTTAGTAGTATCC
Organism: Chitinophaga pinensis; assembly: GCA_945861175.1. Taxonomy (GTDB): domain Bacteria; phylum Bacteroidota; class Bacteroidia; order Flavobacteriales_D; family Crocinitomicaceae; genus M0103. The sequence continues at coordinate 4,503 of CAMATR010000132.1, forward strand.
ATGATTCTGTTTATTTTTATCAAACATACAAAATAAACTATAAAAAATTAGTTATAAAGAAAATAAAACTAAATAAGTATAAATATTAGAATATAAATCTTTTTATTTGCTTTAAATTGCATTCGAATGGAAAAAAAATCTGATATAGTCTCTCTTGATGAAATCGACCTGAAAATAGTCGCAATCTTAGAGGAGAATTCAAAAAAAGGCACAAAAGAGCTTGCACAAGAGGTTGGGTTGACGGTAACACCAACTTTTGAGCGGATTCGTCGACTGGAGAGAAGGGGCGTCATCAAAGGATATGTCGCAAAAATTGATCAGGCTAAAATTGGTAGGAATTTGTTGGTTTTTTGCCAGGTTTCGTTGAAAACACACACTACTGAATTATTGGAAAATTTTGAGAAACAGGTGGTAGAATTAAAAGAAGTTGAAGCTTGTTTTCACATAGCAGGAAACTACGATTACCTCTTGCAGGCTCGGATTCACGACATGCAGGAATACCAATTCTTTCTTAAGTCAAAACTGGCAGCGATTCCAAATATTGCGAACGTTCAGAGTTCATTTGTGATGACAACCTTAAAAATAAGTTAATACCGTGTCATTAAAAAAGCCCTATATTCGCAGCACATTTAAAAATTTAATCAAATGAAAAAGAACATTTTATTTATTGCTTTAGGTTTGATCATTGGATCAGTTACCTTAACAGGATGTAAAAAAGGAGAGAATGATCCATTTCTTTCATTGAAAAGCCGTGATGCGCGTATTACTGCTAATTGGAAATTGGTGAAAGTGGAATCTTCAGATGTATCTACTGATCCTTCTGGAACGGATACTTACACAGATACTTATGACGGTACGACAATGAATTCTGCTTACAATGGCACTACTTATTCAACGTATTCTTATTCTTTGTCTGTCGAAATTTTAAAAGATGGAACTTACACAAGTACTGAAGTTGTTGATGGTGACACTGAAACAATTAATGGTCGTTGGGTTTGGATGAGTGCTGCGAAGAACAAGACAATGATTTCTTTGGATAACCTTGGTACGTTTGAAGTGAACGGCTTGAAATCGAAAGAGTTGTTGTTGAAAATTTATTCTAAAGATGTATCGGTTAATGGTGGTGAAACTTTCACTGACGAAAGCACTGCTACTTGGACTTTTGAAAAACAAAAATAAGAATTTGATATTCTCTATTGGAAGAGGGGACAACTGTCTCCTCTTTTTTTTGCCAAAATTATTGGATTTTTTCAATGATACTTTTATTGTCTACAACCCAAAAGAGTAAACTATTGTTTCTTGCATCCAAATTCAATTTTTTACAAATTCGCGAACGATAATTCTCCACTGATTTTGCGGATACAAAAAGTAAGTCCGCGATTTCTTTACTAGATAGTTTTTGACTGACTAGTTTTAAGGT